>JALHPW010000060.1 GCA_022842255.1 Saprospiraceae bacterium
CGTTACATTAAAGGTACAGGTTGCGGTATTGCCGTTGCCGTCGTTGGCCGTCAGGGTCACCAATTGTGTGGCGTTGTGGCCAGTCAACAATGTGGACGAAGCGGGGCTTTGGGTTACTGTTGGGCTTGGGTTGCAGTTGTCGCTTAGGGTATTGGCCGAATAAGTGCCCACTGTTCCCTGGCAGGAGGCATTGGCGCTGACGGTGGTATTGGCTGGGCAAGTGACGTTGGGCGGGGTCACGTCTTTCAACGTTACCGTCAGGGTACAGGTTGCAGTGTTGCCGTTTCCGTCGTTGGCCGTCAGGGTCACCAACTGCGTGGCGTTGTGGCCGGTCAGCAGGGTAGACGAAACGGGGCTTTGGGTTACTGTTGGACTTGGGTTGCAGTTGTCGCTCAAAGAGCTTGCGATGTAACTGCCCACTGTTCCCTGGCAGGAGGCATTGGCGTTGACCGTGGTATTGGCCGGACAAGTGATACTGGGTGGAATATTGTCAGTATATGCCAAGGTAAATGAACCGGTTTTTGTACAGCTATTTGCATCCGTAACTGTAACGGTGTAAGTGCCTATCACTACATTCGAGAGGTCTTGCAAGTCATTATCGGGATTTTCTGCCCCATCGTTGCTCCAGTCGTAGGTGTATGTTGGCGTGCCGTTGGACACACTGAGATCAATGGCCCCATCTGCAACATTGCAGTTGGTTGGTTGGGTCAAAGTAGCGCTGAGTAAGATTGCCGTAGATTCTGTGATGGTAACAGAGAGGGTTTTAGTACAACTATTCCCATCCGTCACCGTCACCGTATAGGTACCTGCCGCCAGCGCGGTGCGATCTTGTGTGGTTGCCCCGCCTGTCCAAGAATAGGTGTATCCGCCTGTTCCGCCACTTACACTCAAGTCGATGGAACCGGTAGAAGCGCCGTTACACAACACGTTGACATGGGTTTCGGTCAATACAATGGCGGAGGGTTGAGTAATCACGGTGGAAGCGGTTCCCGTAGCCATGTTGGCATCGGTTACCGTAACGGTATAGGTGCCGGGTGCGAGACCGGTCCGGTTTTGTGTGGTTACGCTGCCATCCGACCAGGCATATGTAAAGGGTGCTGAGCCATTGGTAACCGTAGTAGTGATGGTGCCATTGGCACCACCGTTGCAGGTTACATTGGTTGCGGAAAGACTTGGTTCAGGGGCAGGGCAATAATTGTTACTCCCGGGAATGCTGACATTATCGATGGTCATGGATTCAGCATTGGCGTTGAAATTCCCACAAATCTGAATTTGAATCGTATTGCCACTGAGGCCCGTTTTGGTCACCAGTACCGAACCACTTTGGTCCAAGCCAGCTGCATATTGAATTGTACCAGTTCCCCCCCCCACGATATTGGGCATGGTGACATACCCCCCTCCGTCGATGCTGTATTTAACATTGATGTACTCGTCTACTTGGACGTCGAATCCGGTCCAGGCAAGGTTGACAGAAAACTGTGTTCCACCGTTCAGGTCGATCAAGGGACTGGTCCAGCAAATTTCCTGGTCAAAATCTTCCCCAACCAAAACCCCGCCGCTGGTGCGGAAAAAGTCGTCAACATCCCGGCCAAAAAGCGCAGGGGGTTGGGGCAGCCAACCACTCATGGTCCAGGCGACTCCCGAGAAGTCATCCACAAAATTGGGCAGGTAACCCTTGTTGGCAATGTTGAACTGCTCCAGGTAGGCACCTGAAGGCAGCACGCCCACCGTTGCACTTTTAGTGGAAGAGCAACCTGTGGCATCGGATACGGTTACGGTATAGGTGCCCGTACCTAAATTAATCAAATCCTGAGGGTCATTGTCCGGGTTTTCCGGTCCGTCGTTGCTCCAATCATAAGTATATCCTGGCACCCCACCACTTACGTCCAGACTAATTTCGCCGTCAAAATTGCCACTGCAGCTAGCGTCCAATACCAGGGTGGTCAAGGAAAGTGCCGGGGCATTGGTGATGGTAGCGCTAATGGTTGCTGAGCAAGAGGCTGCGTCGGTCACGGTAACCGTGTAGGTTCCTATTGGCTTGTTGCTTAGGTCCTGCGTGGTAGCCCCGCCTGTCCAGGAGTAGGTATAACCAGGCGTACCGCCGCTTACGTTGAGGTCAATGGCTCCACTGTTGGGGTTGGAGCAACCTACCTGGGAGACCACGGTGCTTAGTGTTGGCGCAGCGCAGCCCACGGTCACACCAGCTTGTGGTACACTCACATTGTCGATGGTTACCATTTCTGCATTGGCATTGGTTGAGACACAGACCCTGATTTTCAAGGTGCTACCCCCTGCGATGCCGCCATGGTTGATATGAACATTGTCATTATGTGGCCCTGGAGGGCCAGAGAACAGGTATGCGACCGTTGCACAGGTATTGCCGCCCTTTACATTTGGTATCATGGTGTAGGCACCTCCGTTCACACTATACATTACTTTGATATAATCACCCACACATCCTCCACCTGCAATATCAACATCAAAGCCAACCCAAGTAAGGTCCATCTCTATGCTAACGGGATTTGCTGCTGTAGTATTGATAAGCGGGCTTTCCCAACACACTTCTTGATCGGTGTCGACGCACTCCATCACCCCAGCTGCGGTCGTATTGAAATAATCCTGTGGGTCCCGAAGGTCCGTCACTGGGTCAGGTGGACTAATCTGACAAGTGCCTGTTGGGTCCCAAGGGGTCATCGTCCAGTTTACAGTGGTTAAGTCATTGACGCAGTTGATTTTATAGCCCTTGTCAGCCACAGAAAAGGTTTCAGAATATTGGGCTTGAGCCGCAAAGGCAAGGCATAAAAAGGGAAGCAGTATTAGATTGCGCATCATTCGAAAGGAGATGGTATGTGAATAATGTCGCAAAATTGCCGACAATGCCCCCCAGTGCACAAGGGTGAATATGCCCGTTTTGCAAAACACGTAGTTTTACCTGTATGAAAATCGCCCGCCCCCAGTAAGTCGTTTTTTGACACGGAGGGCGGACGAATTAACTTCAAAAGGGGCTATTCCTACTCCTGAACTACGATTCGTTGCTGCGCTTTCAAATCCTCCGACTGAAAATCAAGGATATACACGCCGGACGCAATGCCATTCAAACGTATGGGCAAGGTGTTTTCCCCAAAAAGACCCCTGTCTTCGTGTTGGTAAACCATCCGGCCTGCCAAATCGAATACCCGAACCACGAACTTTTGCTCAGAAGGCAATTGGAAGGTCAAGGTTGCAGTGCCACTCGTTGGGTTGGGAAACAATAGTATGCCGCCCAAGCCTCGGTCTGGTTGCTGGAAATCGCTGTTGCCCGCGTACGGAATAACCGTCACAACCGAGACGCAGGTAGCTGCATTTCCACTCCAGTCTTTCACGGTGATGGTTAGGTTGTTGTTGCCCATGTTGGCTGTTGTGTAGAGTTTGGCCGTTGGGCTGTAGGACCACACCGAGCAATTGTCGTAACTATCGGAAGCCAGATTTTGCGGGTACACCGTGACCGTGCCGTTCGGACCGAGATTCACCGTGGTGTTTTCACAGACTGCAGTGGGGGCCATGTTGTCTTTGGTGGTCACCTGCGCGTTGCAAGTGCTGACGTTGTTGTGCACATCCTTCAAGGTCAAGGTCACGGTTTGTGAAGAACCAGGGATATCGGAACAGTTGAACTGCGTTTTGCTCAAGCTCATCGTGGAAATGCCGCAAGCGTCGCTGCTACCATTGTTGATTTGGCTGATATTCAAGGTGGCATTCCCCAGATCGTTCACAAAAATGGTAGCGTTTTTACAAAGTGCCGTGGGTGCTATCAAGTCTCTCACCGTGACTTTGGCCGTGCAGGTGGAGCTGTTACCACTGGCATCGGTAGCACGGAGGGTGACGGTGTTCAAGCCTACATTGGCACAGGTAAAGGCATTGGGCGTTAGGGTCAGCGTATGGGAGCAGTTGTCAAAACTACCGTTGTCGATGGACGATGCGCTTATGGTGATGGTACCGTTGGCAGGCAAGTTAGCTGTTAAATCCTTGCATTTGCTTACTGGAACCATCGCGTCCAAAACCGTAACGGTGGCGTTGCAATTCGCCTTGTTCCCGCTTTGGTCGGTGCCACTCAAGGTAACCGTATTGGAACCCGTATTGGCACAAGTGAAGGTCGATTGGCTTAATCCCAAGGCTGTGATGCTGCAATTGTCGAAAGAGCCATTGTTCACCTGGGCCACCGTAAGCGAAGCTTGTCCGGCACTGTTGAGGTAAAGCGTGACGTTGTTACACAGCACAGTTGGCGCTATCGCGTCTTTTACAATTACATAGGTATTGCAACTGGCGCCATTCCCGTGGCCGTCGTTCGCGGTCAAGGTCACCGGATTGGAGCCGAGTTGGGCACAGGTAAAGTTGCTGGGCGAAACGGAGACGAGGTTGACCACGCCGCAGTTGTCGGCCCCACTTTGGAATACATTGTTGGGGGTAATCGACACCGTGCCAGCCGCATTGAGGAAGGCATCGAAGGTTTTGCAAACCACCGATGGCGCGATGTTGTCTACAATGGTAACTGTTGTATTGCAGGTGTTTGAATTGCCATTCCCGTCGTTGATACTGAGCACCACGGCGTTTGCACCCAGGTTGCTACAGTTGAAAATATTGGGCACTACGGCGGTCGGGTTAATGGTTCCACAATTGTCCGCCGCGTTTAGCAATACATCAGTGGGTGCAATGGTGACCGTTCCGGAAGCATTGAGGTAGGCGGTGTGCAGTTTGCAGTTTACGGTGGGCGCGGTATTGTCCACTACCGTCACGGTTGCAGAACAGGATTTGGGATTGTTGTGGCCATCGTTGGTTTCCAAAATCACGGTATTTAACCCGATATTGCTACAAGTGAACGAGCTGGGTGATACAGAAATCAGATTCACGGTGCCGCAATTGTCCGTGCCGCTCAGGTAAACATCTGAGGCGCTGATACTGACCATGCCGGATGCGTCCAAGTAGGCGGTGTGGTTTTTACACTGCACGTTTGGGGCAGTCTGATCCTTGAGAATGACCTGGAATTGACAGCTGCGCTCATTGCCATGTCCGTCGTTGACGCTCAAGGTTACCATTTCGGAATCGTTGTGGCCCGACAATAGCGTATTTGCAGCAGGCGATTGGGTGACGACCGGATTGGCCGAACAGTTGTCGGTGGCGGAAATTGGCGACCAAGCCCCCAGTTGTTTTTCACAATTAGCATCGGCGGAAATGACCTTTGTGGGCGGACAATCGATGCTTGGAAGTGTATTGTCAACCACCGTAACCGTAGTGGTACAAGTGGTGTTCAAATCTGCGCCATTGGTTACACTCAAGGTAACCTGCTGGGTACCAAGGTCGGCACAGCCCAAAACATCCTTATCCACTGTGGCAAACAATGCTGCTTCACAGATGCCGGAATAGCTGATTTGGTCTTTGACGGCTTCGGGGAGCAGGATGGCACTCCCGTTTTCGTCGAGCACCACCGTTGCTGGTTTACACGTTGCGCTCAGGAAGGGGACTGGACGTAATTCAAATTTTTGCGCCCCCACATCCACAAAATCAATATTGTCGGAAAGTTTGATGGCATCGCCACCGTCCACCTCGCGCATGGCCTTGCGGGTCCCTGCATAACTGTGTTGGCTAAACAACCGAAGCGCCCCACCGGGCAATGGCTCCGCGTACCAGCGGGCCCGATCGGTGTCGGTATCCGTTTTCATCTGGCAGTTGTTGAAAATGTTTGCTGGAGCCGTCAAGTAACGGTTGGTTCCTTTTAAGCGAATAAAGTAGCTTTTGTCACTGTTCAGGATAAAATCCCACTCGGCGGGGTTATCACTGGTCAAAACCTTTGCTCCGTCGTCGTCGTTCTCCTGAGAGATATTCCAACTGCTTCCCGCCACCATGATCCTGTACCTGACATTCCCGCCTTTTATGCGCTCCTCCATGCGCCGGTTGAACTCATTCACGGCATCCTTGGGCTGAACCCCGAGCGAACCGTCGGTTACGTTGTTGACTACCAAAAAGTTTGGAATACCCACCCCACTGCAATGGTCGAGCCATCGACGCACAATGAGTTCGTGAAAAGGCTGGCCCAAGTGGTTAAATACGACCAAACGCTCCGGTGTGTCCAGATTGGCGCTTTCGGCGCGTTTATCGCAGTTATTCAAACTGATTGGAAGTACATCCGTGACGTTTTCAACCGTTTTTTCAAAGCGGTCGCGAAACTGAAAACTACGTCCATCCACATTGAAATTATGGGTTCCACCGGCTCTAAAAACAGCCAATCGTCGTCCACTGGAGCGCATTTCACCCAAGGTGCGGTGGTAGATATTGGCATAATCGCTTTCATTCATGAACAGGTCCAGCTTCTCATCACTCAGTACTTGCAAGGCATTCAAATGGGCATTGTAACCAGCATCTCCTTCCAAAAAAAGCGTTACCACTTCTGAGGGGTTGTCCAGAAGGTACTGGCAGATATTATCCAACCAAAGCGAAAGTCGTGCATAATATTTATTTACAGCAAAGTCAAACGGCCAGTTCTTCCCAGCGATAAACCCACCTTGCGCAGGTTGCCGCCCTGGGTCGTTCAACAAATACGCCACCCCCTCCGACATGGCATCCCTTACGGCGTTATAGGCTGGCCCTCCACTGGGTGCGTTTAAGTTTGCCTTCTCCCAGACCTGAAGCGTAAAAGCCCTTGCTCCACCCGTAAGTTGCCCTTCCAAGTCCAGACTTTGGTTGTTTATCACATCATACCCGTAGGAGGGTGCCGCAAAAGCATTGTGACTGGTGAGCCAGGACACATCCGAGTACTTTCGGCAATCGTCCAGCACACCCAGCCCTTTCCATATTTTTATGACACAATGATTCCCGTTAGGGCTTGCCAGCAACCGAGAGGAGGCAAATACATCAATGGAATTGGGGTTGTTCACCGCAATCCCACCTCCCCATCTGAATCCGGGAACGGAATTGTTGTAATACCCTGAACCAGATAGGGCAATGTCAGTAACGAAAATGGTTTTTACGGTATCGCCTTGTGCTGTGTAAGTGAAATCATTCCCATTGGAATCCGTAATGGTATAATACCTGTTGGGGATAGTTTCGATATAAAACCGGGTCAGCCGGATTCGCTCTTCCCCACCCGGATCGGTTCGGTACATGGCGGCGGCATACATATTTCCAGATTCATCGTACAACAGGTTAAATCCAGCAGCAGCGGTGAAAGTCCTAAAAAACCAGTCGTTATCGTAAGTGAACTCACAATTAGGGTCAGTCAGGGGCAATCCATTCGACTTAAAAAGCCAGACCGGACCATCTTCCCTTCCCGCCTCTGAACCTTTACTGAGCGTCAGATAATGTTTTTGTTCTGCTTCATTATAAACCAAACCCACGGCATCAATGCCAGTATCCAAATCACAATCGAAACAACCATAGTTGGTTATCCTCAAATGCGTCAATTCTACCGGGTTGTCGGGGTTGGTAGCGTCAAAAAAATGGACGGAAACAGCAGGGTCTTGGTTGATTGTGGCCAAGATATTGCCGCAAGCTTGTAATCCGCTGGGGTGGGATTGTGTATAGCTCTCCCAGCCGTACTGCTTAAAAACGGCATCGTTGTTGGGTCTGGAAAAGGCAACGAAACCTTGTTCCCAAGGAAAGGTGCTATGGGAAAAAACATAGTTTCCATTGGCAAGTCGGGCCATGCCCTGCACGTGGTCTGCCGCTGCACTGTAGGTGAGAAAATACTCGGGGGAGTACGTCCCTTCAACCAGATGTTTCAACGGTTTGGTATCCGCCAGATTATTAATAAGCGCGGGCACATTGCTGAGCGCTGGGCCCCGGTCGTTCTGCGCGACCAATTGTGGTGCTTGAAAAAGCGCAACCGCAAGCAAAGTAAGTAATTGGAATAAGCGAATTGAGTTCATCTCCGAACATTTTTTATGGTGAAAAATGTGTCTCGCAATTTGCTCTCCGAAGCGGGCGGATTCCCGCTTTAAACGGGGGGTATCCGCCCTATCGGAGATGAATCGCGATTTCTGAGACAAAGGTGAAGGAGGCTGGGGGGCGGGCTTTCCCACTATTCTTTCAAGGGAGTGGAGTATCCTTTCCGGACGGTGGAGTATTCTTTCTTTGGGGTGGAGTATTCTTTCGGAGGCTTGGGTGCTCGCTACCCTAAACGCTACCACTATATGAATTCCGGTATTTTTTAAGAACCTATGATTTCAGGGAAGCGCGGCGGCTTTTTGTGCACTGACCTTTGTGGTAGATTTTTAGAATCATTTAAAAACAAACCTACTAAAATGAAACAGACCTTTCTTTCCCTTTTCTTTTGCTGCTGCTTCGCAGCAATTTTTGCACAATCCGTTGCCATCAATACGGATGGAAGCGTAGCACATTCCAGTTCTATTCTCGATGTAAAAAGCACCAACAAAGGCATGCTTATTCCCCGCATGACCACGGCCCAACGCAACCTGATTGCCGCCCCAGCCACGGGTTTGTTGATTTACAACACGGATGCCAATGTTTTTCAATTCCGAAACGGAGCCATCTGGGCGAACCTGAATTCTGAAAAAATATTGGCCGATGCCGACGGCGACACCAAAATCCAGGTGGAAGAAGGGGTAAACGACAATCAAATCCGCTTTGATATCAGCGGGGATGAGCGAATGGTGCTTCGCGAAAACGCATCAGGCTACCCAAGGTTAGAATTGACGAATGTTGGTTTATCTACTTTGATTGGAACATCTGCGGGGACAAACCTTACTACAGGCAGTTACAACACCGCAGTTGGGCATTCTGCCTTAGAGCAAACCACAATCGGTAGTTTTAATAGTGTGCTTGGGCAAGCGGCCTTGGGCAGCAACACAGAAGGGTCGAATAATGTAGCCATTGGTGTATCCGCGATGATTCAAAATACTGTGGGCAACTCTAATGTGTCGGTAGGTGATTTTTCCCTGCAAAATTCCACCAATGGGGTAAGAAATACAGCGGTAGGAGCTGCTGCAGGTTGGCAACGAATCCACGGGTATTATAATACCTTCATCGGAAACCATGCAGATGCTGTTGCCGACGGGTTTACAAATAGCACAGCGCTCGGGTCCCTGTCAAGCATTACTGCCAGCAACCAAGTCAGAATCGGCGATGCCAGTGTGACCAGCATTGGTGGCTTTCAAAACTGGACGAATATCTCCGATGCCCGATTCAAAAGTGACGTGAAGTCCGATGTGCCAGGACTCGATTTTATCAATCGCCTCCGTCCTGTAACTTATACGCTTGATCGCGACAAAATCCGCCAGGCCTTGGGGCAGGAAATCAGAGGAAATGAGAGCGGCGCGCGCAATACGGGGTTTATCGCACAAGAAGTAGAAGCGGCGGCCAAGGCCAACAACTTTGCGTTCAGCGGGGTGGATGCACCCAAAAACGACGAGGATTTTTATGGCCTGCGTTATGCCGAATTCAGTGTCCCTTTGGTAAAGGCGGTTCAAGAACTGGATGCTGAAAACAAGCAATTAAAAGCTGCCCTTGTGGAGATGAACAAACGACTGGAAGCTTTGGAAGCCGCCAAGTAACACAACATCTTTTTCTCACTTCTAAATCTCTTTTCGATGAAAAAGATATTGATAGTCAATTTTTTGGCACTTATGTTTGTCCAAACAACCCTGTTTTGTCAGGGCGGGCTACTGTTGGACAACGCCCAAATCGTTTGTGTCGGGACCATAAAAATCGTAGTCGAAAACGGTCGGTGGCAGAACACCGGAGGAACCTTTACCAAAGGAAACAGCACTGTCAAATTGGCTGGAAACGCCTCTGCCGCTAACTCCGTAATTGAGGGCGATGTCACCACTTTCCATGACTTGGAAATTGCCAAAAGCCAGAACAATGTAAAAATCCTGTCCAGCTCCGTGATTGTGAGCAACTTGCTACGGTTTACCAGCAGAAACCTGGATTTGAATGGCAAAACAGTGGTGTTGGGCACCGGGTTTAGCTCCGGGAATTTGACCAACGAAAATACAAATTCCTATACCTATTCTGCCTTGCCGCTGTCCAGCGTAACCAAAACCAGTAGTATCAGCAACCCCTCCAACGCACATTTTGGAGGCATGGGCATGCGCATCACCGCCACCGGCTCTTTTGGGAATACCACGCTGGACCGCCGACACAATGCCCAGACCCTGCCCACCGGCGATGGGATTCAGAAATACTGGCGACTGAGCACGACCAATAACCCCGCCGGGCAGAACGCAACCCTTCGATTCCAGTATTTTGATTCGGAACTGAATGGCAACAACGAAGCGGACCTGACCATTTGGCGCAGCACCAACAACGGCGCAAGTTGGACAGATATGGGGTTTGCTACCCGCAGCACCACTTCCAATTATGTGGAACAGGTAGCCCTAAGCGACATCAATGGATGGTGGACCCTGGGCGTTGCCCCACCGGCCCCTGTGGTGGGCCCTGGAGGCGAACGCGACGAAAACAACCCAGCTTCGGTGGCAAGTACCTGGAATGTTTTTCCCAACCCTTTTGCCGAATGGGTTACGGTTTCCATCCATTCCCAAACGAAAGAAACGGTGGTGTTCGAATGCTGCACCGCGGAAGGCAAAGTGGTATTGAGCACGCCCATAGCATTGGAAATTGGTGAAAACACGTTCCAATTTGACCTCAAAACCCTGCCAACCGGCCGCTACTTCGCCCGAATGGTTGGGCTGCCTTGTCCGGCCATTGCTTTGGTAAAGGGCGCACAACACTAGTGCCATAAAAGACTGACTTTTTTCATCCTTTCCCGGCGGCGATTCCTCATCGCCACCGGGAAACAGCCAAACCTATTTTTAAAACAAACGCATTTACATGAAACACCTCTTTTTTCCCCTGCTCGCCCTACTGCTGATTGGTTCTACCACTGCTTGCAAAAAGGACAAAGACAGCGACAGCACTTTTTTCCGTTTCAAATTGGATGGCGCCTCCTATGAGGCTAGCGGGCTGCTGGCCTATGCCACTACCTTCTCCGATTATTTTGTGATTTACGGGATAAAAGACCAAAACAGCACCGAAACCTGCTACATCAGTTTGCCCAAAGGCATCGGCACGGGCACCCACAACCTCGATGATTCCGACCATTCCGGGTACTATGTGGACGGTTCCAGCACCGCGTTTTCCACCCAATGGGGGGCCAGCACGGGCACCGTTACGATCGAGGAACTGGACGATTCGCACGTGAAGGGCACATTTCAATTCACGGCCTTCGACAGCGACACCGAAACCGTAAAAAAGACCATCACCGAAGGCGAATTCAACGTGACATTTCGATAATATACTGTGATTAAAGTGATTTTGATGATTTGAGTGATTGAAACACCTTGATTTTTAATTGATTATAAAAACTCAATCCTCAAAACCACTTTGCGTTGGTTATAAGCGCAGCGAATTCGGTTGGCACGCACTCGATGCGTAATCAGCCAACAATTGTCACTACTCAAACCATTCCATTGATTATGAAAGGATTATGTCCGATTTTTCTGCTTGTCTTGGGACTTTACACCCCATCCATCGCTCAACCTGCAGGCGCACTGGACCTGGGCTTCGGCACTGCCGGAAAAACAACCACCAGTATTGGCCCAAACAACGAAACGGCCCACGCCATGGCCGTACAAGCCGATGGTAAAATCGTGGTTGCAGGCGAAACCTACACCAACGGTACCGTTTTGGAAGATTTCGTCTTGGTCAGGTATAATGCCGATGGAAGTTTGGACGCCACCTTCGGGTCCAACGGACTAGTAGTCACAGATTTGCAACAAGCCACGGATGTGGTCAAAGCCATCGCCATCCAACCCGACGGTAAAATCCTGGCAGCGGGTTACTCCGACAACACCTTCAACTACGATTTTGCCATTGCCCGATACCTTCCCAATGGCACCTTGGACAACTCCTTTGGAACCAATGGGAAAGTGATCAAAAACTTTGGCTCCACCGATTTTGGATTGGCCATGGCCTTGTTGCCCAATGGAAAAATTGTGGTGGCTGGCCGGGCGTACAATGGCCAAAACTCCGATTTCGCGCTCGTACAGCTGAATTCCAACGGTTCGTTCGACAATGGTTTTGGAACCGCCGGGGCCGTCTTGGCCAACTTGTTTGGGGAGGATGAAAGTGCCAATGCCATCGCCATACAGTCCGACGGGAAAATCGTGCTCGCGGGCGATCGCTATGCCAACAATGTCGGCCTGTTTGCCGCAGCACGTTTCAATTCAGATGGATCGCTTGACCCCAGTTTCAGCGGGGATGGCAAACAAAGCACTGCGATTGGTACCATGAGTGATGTGGCCTATGGCGTAGCCATTCAAACGGATGGTAAAATCGTGCTCGCCGGTCAGTCCAACACCACCGCGGTCAGCGATTTTGCTCTGGTTCGATACCTGAGCGACGGCAGCCTGGATGCCAGTTTCAGTGGGGATGGCATCCTCACCACCAGCCCTTCCAATGGGGGCGACTATGCCTATTCGGTGGCCATACAGGCAGATGGTAAAATCCTGGCCGGGGGATGGGCGGCAGGCAGCAACTCCATCTCCGATTTTTCCTTGGTTCGGTATCTGTCGGATGGCAGTTTGGATGCGGGTTTTGGGAACAACGGCATAGTCATCACGGATTTTGATACGAGCAACGATAAGGCAAATGCTATGGTGTTGTATCAAGGTAAAATCTTGCTGGCGGGTTCCTCGGATAAAAATTCGCAAACCGCTTTTGCTCTGGCGCGTTTTCAGGCGGGTGGCAGCGTGAGCGCGCAGGATTTGGCAAGCGAATCGCTGCAAATATTCCCAAACCCGGCTAGTGAAGTGGTGCTGTTTAAAATCCCAACTTCAAACCCAGGCCTGGTTAGGATATATTCCGCTTCCGGGCAGTTGATGACGGCAATCCCTTTGGAAGCCGGGCAGTTACAACTCAACGTATCTACCTGGTCCAGAGGATTTTATTGGGTCCAATACAACGAAAATGGACGGACTTTGGGGATTGGGAAATTGATGTTGAGCAGGGATTGAAAGCGAGGGGCACCTTTATTAAAAACCTGCGGGGTCCTTTTTACTCACCGGGTGACTGC
>JALHPW010000061.1 GCA_022842255.1 Saprospiraceae bacterium
CCGCCACCAATAGATTTTTGCCATGAGATTTGCCCATTAATATCAAGCTTAACCACCCAAATGTCAAAATACCCTTGGTTTCCTGTAACATCGCCGTCAATCGAAGCTGAATTTCCTGCCATAATATAGCCGCCATCACTTGTTTGCTGTAAGTAGTTTCCCTCATCCCTACTACTTCCCCCTAGGGCCCTTTGCCATTCAATCGCCCCATTATTGTCGAGTTTGACAACCCAATAATCCAGGTCGCCATGGTTTCCTGACACATCCCCGTTATTAGAATTCGTTTTGCCCCCTACTACATAGCCACCATCACTGGTTTGCTGAACGGCATAGGCGACCTCAGTAGAGTTGCCTCCCAAAGGTTTTTGCCACTGAAGTTCGCCCGACGGGCCAAGTTTTACCACCCAGACATCACCGCCTCCATGGACGCCCTGTACATCGCCGTTGTTGTTGGAAAGCGCAAATCCCGCTACTATAAATCCTCCATCGTTAGTGGTTTGGATGGAGTGACCGGTTTCATTGGAGTTGCCGCCTAGGCATTTTTGCCATTCTAACATAAATTGGGCATTAAGTCCGCCCGGTAAAAGAAAAACAAAAAATAGCCAAGCGACCTTTTTCGCAATCTGCATTTTTATCATAATGATTGGCATTTATATTGGGTAAACTTAATTTTAAGGCCGAGATTACTTGAAGTTATCTATGAGATTTGAAAACTTTTAGTGTCTGGATCGTATTACCTGTTTCAATCCTCAAGAAATAAATACCGGGTGTGAGTGTACCCGTAGTTATTGAAAAGCCATCTGTAGATTGAATAAACTGCTGCTCAAAGACTGTTTGTCCACTACTAGATACCAGTGTGACATTCGCCATAGAAGTTTCATTAGTTAGATTAGGGAAAAAGATATTCAATGTTTCGGAAAAAGGATTTTGCACCACAAAACTTTCATGATTGTGTAAAAATGAGTTGGAGCGATTAAGAATTTGAGGAGTGTCAAATCCTACTGCAGTTTCAGCAGTGAGAAGAGTAAAGGAATAATTGTTATCCCAGATTTCAGTAGGTGATTTACAGATTTGTATAGTATGATTGACATCGTCAAACTTGAAATCTAAAAAACCAATATCTGTAAAAGAATAAGGGCCTTTTACCTGAAAAATTCGGAATGTAAACTCTCCTTCAATAGTAACTTTCACTGGGGATGGAAGTTTTGGATATGCATGGTTAAAATTTCCTGCAACAATTTTTGATTCCGTCAAATCCCGTTTTATTTGGGGGGTATTCGGCCCTTCGACCTCAAATTCAAAGTAATTAGCCGTACTAATGGTACCGCTATTGCGTTCAATTTTAAATCCTACCCAGTTGTGATCTTGGTAATTAATGGTTGGGCATCCAGTGAGTTGATCAGGGTTAATGGGGGTACGACCATCTAAAACTAAATCAAGTATCAAGGTAATTCCATCTACAATCGAAACAAGTTCACTAGGCTCGCCCAAACCGCCACTACATTTAGTTGCAATTTTAAATCTATACTTTGTATTAAATTCTAGATTGGAAAAGGTGTATGAGTCAACCAATCCACCAGGTATGGAATACAAGAAGTCCCAGCCACCCGAAAGGTTTTCTCTAAAAATGCTTAGGTGATGATCTGCACCTACCCATTTTGGTATCCAGCCTAAAGAAATATGACTGGGGCCAGCACCCGTGATTCGAAAACTGTCTGGAGGTGGTGCTGTACAGACGTCTAAACTGAGCTCTATGTCATGAAGCCTGACAGGCGTGTTAGAGGCGAAGGTATAAGCTGAAACAAGGGAAAAAGCGCAAAAAAGTAATGTAAAAAGATGTTTGTTTGCCATAATCTGTGTGATTTTTAACATGAATCAAGGAATTTCGCTGTAAAGGTCTTTCCTTCGACCTCAGAAAATTTATAACACTTTTTGAAGAGTATTCCCCGTACATTATGGAGCAGAGCCACTTGATCGAGCTAATTAAAACACTTAGCCATGAGGAGAAGAGACAGGTACTTCAATTTTCAGCCCTTTCGCAATTTAATTCAGGTAAAATGAGGGACCGTGTACCCTCTCTTCTCGAACTGTGTTTTAGTATTCAATGGGAAGACGATTCTCAAAGTCTTGAAAAAAGGAAGGTATTTGAAAGCATCTTTCCAGGTCAAAGTTATCTGGAAGGCAAGTTAGAAAAAGTTATGGTAGAAGCCCATAAAGTTGTTCGCACTTTTTTGCTTACACAAGAATATCTTCGAACCGAGAACGAATTTTATCAGATTTTCGATTTTTCCGAAATTTTACGTGCACGAGGCCTAGATTCACGCTATCAGCAGGCATTGACAAAAATGCAAAAAATGCAGTTGGAGTTTCCGTGGAAAAATGCACAGTACTTTAATCGTCAATTTTTGTTGGATAAGACAATCCATGATGAACTTAGCCTACGAAATCAAGCGAGAGGTGATTTGAATATCCCTGTTGTACTTGACACTTTAGAACAGCAATTTTACCTGAATTATTTGACTTTTGCAAACAGACTTTTATTGCAGAAAAAGGTAGCCAATTTAGATCACTCAGAAACTTTGAATCATCTCTCGGAAAAGATTAATGTCCCAAATGAATACCTAGAACATTCACCTGTTTTAAAAGTAAACTTTGCCATTTTTTCGTTCCTAAAAAAAGGCACTTTGGAGCCGTCAGAGGTCCGACATCTCTTTGATTTATTGCTTTTGCATGAAAAAAACCTTGACCCAGATGCGCTCAGAGAGTTTTACACTTATTTAAGAAGCCTAAGCGTTGTTGTTTCAAACCAATATTTTGACAATGAAGTGGTCCGCGAGATGCTACATGAACTATACAAGGATAACCTCGACCGAGGTTATTTGCATTATGAAGGCAAACTCCACCCAAGCACATATTTAGCAGTCTCATTTGCTGCGATCAGAGTCTCTAAATTTGAATGGGCACTCGATTTTATCGAAAAGCATAAACATGATGTTGCGGGTGAAAATGAAAGCCAGGACCTCTACCGCCTAAACAAAGCACTCTATTTATTCGGAATAGGGAACTATTCAGATTGCTTGGATAATATACCAGCTACCTCTCCATTTGTGGACTACCTACTACACGGTAAACGACTTGAGTTAAAAGCGCTTTACGAACTCCGTTCCGACCTGCTTTCCTATAAACTCGATGCATTTAAGATGTTTTTAAGTAGAACCTCCCAAAAAATAATATCAGCAAGCCGACAGCAAAGCCAATCCGACTTCGCCAACCTACTACACCAACTCTCCAACTCCAAACCCAACGACCCCAAACGCTCCGAAACCATCCTAAAACGCCTCCAGGAAAAAAAACAAGCCGCCGAATGGCGCTGGCTGCTCGAAAAAGCTAAAGAATTAAAAAACACCTGAGGGTTAGCTGGGATATTGGGATATTGGGACATTCCTTGCAACAACCCCATATCAATAGCCACCAACGCCATGCCCAGGCGCTCAAATCCCCAAATCCCCAGCTAAACAAATCCACAACCAATGCATCTACAAGCCTTCCTTGCCCTCTGCCTTACCGCCCTCTGCCTCCAAACCGCCCAGGCGCAACACCCCAACGTGCTCGTCGGCGACGACAACGCCCCAAACGAACCCTCCATCTGCATCAACCCGAAAAACCCGCAACAAGTGGTGGCCGGGGCAAACATCGACAATGTGTACTACTCCAGCGACGGCGGGGCAAGCTGGACGCAAACGCCCGTCAATTGTCCCTGGGGCGTGTGGGGCGACCCGGTCATCGGCACCGATACCACCGGAGCCTTCCTGTTTTTGCACCTCTCCAACCCGCCCAATCCGGGCAATTGGATCGACCGAATCATTGCCCAAAAAAGCACTGACGGCGGACAAACCTGGTCGTCGGGCAGTTTTATGGGCCTGAACGGCTCCAAAGCCCAGGACAAACACTGGATTGCGACCGACTGGAAAACCAATGCCCTGTACGTCACCTGGACGCAGTTCGACCAATACGGCTCCAATGCCACCACCGATAGCTCGGTCATCCTGTTTTCAAAAAGCACCAACGGCGGGGCTAGCTGGTCGGCCGCCAAACGCCTGAACAAGCTTGCGGGCGACTGCATCGACAGCGACTTCACCGCAGAAGGCGCCGTGCCGGCCGTCGGGCCCAACGGCCAGGTGTACGTGGCCTGGTCGAACCGCAACAAAATCTGGTTCGACCGCTCGCTCGATGGCGGCGACACCTGGCTCTCGGAGGATATTTTGGTCAGCGACCAGCCGGGTGGTTGGGATTACAGCATCCCCGGGATTTCCCGCGCCAATGGACTGCCCATCGTAAGCTGCGATACCAGCGGCGGCACCCATCACGGCACACTCTACATCAATTGGAGCGACCAGCGAAACGGCGCGAACAACACGGATGTCTGGCTTGCCAAAAGCACCGACGGCGGCAACTCCTGGAGCGCACCCATCCGCGTGAACGACGATTCCGGCGCCCGGCACCAGTTTTTCACTTGGATGAGCGTGGACCAAAAAACGGGCTGGCTCTGGTTTGTTTTTTACGACCGCCGCAATTACACGGGCAACCAAACCGATGTGTACATGGCTGTTTCAAAAGACGGTGGTGCCTCGTTCAAGAATTTCAAGGTGAGCGAAAGCCCATTTACCCCCTCTTCATCCTTCTTTTTTGGCGATTACACCAATGTGGTGGCGCACAACAACATGGTGCGCCCCATCTGGACGAGGCTGGAAGGCAACAACCTGAGCGTCTGGACGGCCTTGGTGAACCCGGATGTATTGGTCTCGGCTTCTGAGCCGACCACCCATACCGAGTCCATTTTTTCGACTGAAAACCCCTACCCCAACCCGTTTTCCGAAGCGCTGGGTTTTTCGTTCAAGTTGCAACGCCGGGCCTTGGTCAGTCTTTCGTTGCTGGACCTCCAAGGCAAGGTGTGTGCCCGTCTGATCGACCGCGAGTGGCGCGGCATGGGCAAGTACCTAGAAAAAATCGAGGCCGACCGGCTGGGTATTTTGCCGGGGACCTACTTTATTTTGCTGGAGGTAGACGGGAAAATTGCGCGGCGCAAGGTGGTATTGATTGATTGACGCTTTGCCCCGGTGAAGCCCAAATCAAGCATCCGAAAAATACCTATTTTTGTCACATGAAGGATATTTTTCCGCACTATCACATCGGGCATTTTGTCAACCAGCCTGACAAGCCGCTTGGTTTTGAAATCACCCGCTTCGAGGAGATGGGCGAACTGGAAATCGAAGACCCGCACAAACACACTTTTTACGAAATCCTCTGGTTCGACGAAGGGCGCAGCACCCAAGTCATTGATTACCGGGAGTACGACATTCTCCCCGGCACCTTGTTTTTCATATCGCCCAACCAACTCCATCATTTTGTGGAATATCAGCCCTTGAAAGGAGGCAGCGTTTTTTTTACCGAACATTTTTTCTTGTTGGGAAACCCTGACCGGGAACAGCTTTTTGAACTAACGTTCTTGGACAATTTTTTCGCCAACCCATTCTTTGAGCCTGACCATCAAACGTTTGTGGAGATAAGACAAACCATCGAACTGCTTTACAATGAGAAAAAACGGTCTGATTGGCGGCCAAGTATTGCCCAATCCCTCCTTCAAATTTTGCTCGCGCAAATCCAGCGGGGCATCGACGGCAAGGAAAAGCCAAGCGCCTCGAAGCGGAATGTCGTGTTGTTCAAAAAGCTAAAAACACTGTTAGACCAGCATTTCCACGAAGCCCTCAGTGCCAGCGACTACGCTCAAAAACTGAACATCACGCAGCACCACCTCAACCTCGTTTGCAAGGCAGTGACCGGCAAAACGACCAGCCAACTCATCCGGGCGAGGAGCATCTTGGAAGCGAAACGCTTGCTTACCTTCTCGGATTACAGCGTTTCTGAGATTGCTACGGAACTGGGCTACTTCGATTTGTCTTATTTCGCCAAGGTTTTCAAAGCGGAAATGGAAGTCTCCCCCATCGAGTTCAAAAAAGCGATGTCTGAAAAATACCGAAACTTGTCCTATTCCTCCTAACCCGCCAGTAGGCACTGCCGCCACCTTTGCATCAGCAATCAATCACGATTGTGTTTACGCTTAATTGGTGCAAAAATGAATCACCGGATTTGGTTTATCACAGGCATATCCAGCGGCTTGGGTAAGGCCCTTGCAGAGGCCGTCATCGCTCATGGCGATTATGTTATTGGTACGTTCCGCAGCGAACGCCATGCAGCTGATTTTACTGAAAAAAACGAGGGGTATGGGTTGGGTTTAACCATGGATGTGACCCGCCCAGAGCAGGTTCGAGCAGCTTTCCATCAGATTCAAAACCGATTTAATCGACTCGATGTGCTCGTCAACAACGCAGGTTTCGGCTTTGCAGGTGCCGTGGAAGAAGCAACGGACGAAGAAGTGCGGCAGGTAATGGAGACGAATTTTTTCGGGGCGCTCGAAGTTACCCGACAAGCATTGCCAATGCTTCGGCGACAAAAAAGTGGGCTTATCTTACAAATCTCCTCACATGGAGGCATTAAAGCGTTTCCAGGTTTCGGAATCTACCATGCCGCCAAATTTGCGTTGGAGGGCTTTAGTGAGGCACTAGCCGGAGAGTTGGCGCCCTTAGGTATCCGCCTGACCATTGTGGAGCCAGGCCCATTCCGCACGGGATTTGCCTCTGGTTCATTTAGGGAAGCTGCCGCCCACATCGACGATTATCAAACGACCGCCGGAGTATTCCGGGAACGGATGCGGGCCGTTGACGGCAAACAAGAAGGCGACCCGACAAAGGCCGCTGCCGCCATGTACCATATTTCAACGTTGGAAAACCCTCCGCTGCGCCTGCCTTTGGGCAAAGTGCCCTTGGCTACTATTCAGGCAAAACTGGACAGTGTGCAAAAAGACATGAACGATTGGCGGGCAATAGCGGAAGGCGCAACTTTTTAAAATTCGGGAAATATTGGTAAATCATCAGGCGAAATTGAAAAACCAATCCCTTTTTGCGGCCCCCACCTTTGTGTCATCAAATTTCACAATTAAACTTTTTAAAAGATGACGCAATTTACAGTCCCAACCCGCTCGGAAGTTTCTGAAAACAACCAAATGCTTTTCGATAATCTGCAAAAAGGGCTCGGTTTTGTGCCCAATTTGTACGCCACATTTGCCTATAGCGACACTGCCCTTGGTGATTACCTCAGCTTACAAAACCGCAAAAGCTCACTTCGGGCCAAAGAGCGCGAGGTAATCAATTTGGTCGTCTCGCAGGTCAATGATTGCCGCTACTGCCAATCGGCACACACGGTTCTGGGCAAAATGAACGGTTTCTCGGACGAACAAATCCTCGAGATCCGTTCGGGCGAGGCTTCGTTCGATGCCAAATTGGATGCGCTCGCCAAGTTCACCCAAGACGTGACCATCAACCGCGGCAAACCTGCCGCTGAATCGGTCGACTTGCTTTTTGCCGCAGGCTATACAAAAGCCAACCTCGTGGACATCCTTATCGTGGTCGGCGACAAAATCATCTCCAATTATTTTCATGGCATTACGCAAATCCCCATTGACTTTCCGGTGGCACAACCACTTGAAGAAGTTTACGCCTAAACCATTGAAATTCAATTTTTCGCATCAATTCTCTTAACAATTTCCACCTGTTTTCAATCATGTCAAATTTCAAAAATTTCCGCTCCATCAGCCTTTTCGTATTCGTCATGGGCTTGTTTTTTGCCCAAACCATCAATGCTCAAACCACAGAAAAGGACGTAACCATCATCGAACTCATCCAAACACCGGGCGTTTTCACTACCCAAGAACTTGATCTCAAACCCGGCAAATACCAGTTCCGGATTGTGAATCAAAACGTTGACCACGAACTCGGTTTTGTCATCCAAAAAGCGGAGGACGCTAAAAAAGACGTCGCAAAATCCGCTGTGCCCAATTCATTCGCCAGCAAAACTGTCAAGGCAGGCGAGGTAGCCTACACTGGAGTGGTCGATTTGACAAAAGGCGAGTATGTCTATTCCTGCCCGTTGAACCCGACGCCGCATTATTCCATCAAGGTACAATAGCATGTTGCGGCATCCTGGAAGGCAACCTGCTCTTTTGGTTTTTAACGCCCGCGGCTTCGCCAATTGGTGGAAAGCGGAACGGGATGCAGCTGTGTAAAAATGAAAAGTCGGAAAGGTTAATACCGTTTCGGCTTTTTCGTTTTGGGAATAATTGATAAATAGTTGGGCGAAATTGATAAACCTGGCCATTTGTTTCAGCCGACCTTTGCGGTATAATTTCTAATAAAATGGCAACCAAAATCAGCATCAAAAACTTGCCGCAAGGCTATCAAAGCATCCTTTCAAACGGCCGACATGCCATCGTCGGTGACGAGCCAATCACAGGCAAAGGCACCGACCTCGGTTTTTCTCCAGAAGATTTGATCCTCGCCGCACTCGGGTCCTGCAAAGTGAACACCGTGCGCTTCATCGCCCGAAAGAAAGGTTGGGAAATCCGGGACGTGGAGGCACAACTCGAACTCTCGGTCAAACGCAACGCTGACCGTTCGCTTGTTTCGACGGTACAGGTTTTCTTAAAAATCGAAGGCGATTTGACGGACGAGCAACGCGCCGAACTTCTCTATGAAGCCGACCATTGTTATGTCCACCGCATGATATTGGGCGAGTGGAACATCGCGGCTGCTACTGATTTCCCGGACAAACCAGTAGCGGAACAATGAAGGTATAAATGGGAACCGATTCGACCACCAACTTCATTCCATAAATAATTGAAATACCTTTAAGAAATGAAATGCTTCTTGATCTTGTTCTTGTCCCTCGGCAGTTTTGCGCAGGTAAAAGCCCAAAAGGATGCCGTTTATTCCACAAAAAAGGGCGCCATAAATGGCTATGACCCTGTGGCCTATTTTACCGATGGCAAGCCAGTAAAAGGGCTTGACAGCATTGCTTTCACCTGGCACGGAGCAACCTGGCATTTTGCCAACCATAACCACCGCGAACTTTTTGCCGCCGAACCTGAAAAATATGCACCTCAATTTGGTGGCTGGTGTGCCTATGGCTGGTCGAAAGGCTATCCCGCCAAGATTGAACCCGAAGCATGGAGTATCGTGGATGGTAAGTTGTATCTCAACTACAACCTCGAAGTGCGAGATGATTGGAACAAAAAACGCGCTGCGTATATCCAAAAAGCTGAAGTGAACTATCAAAAGGCACACGCAAAATCTAACTAATGCGCCACGAATTCCACGAACCGGCCTCTGGAGGGCAGTTATTGATGACTGTCGGGGAGCCTGATTTCGCTCGATACTTTTTCCGTGACCGCGAGCAAAAGTTTAATGCCCTGATTTGGAATCGAGGGAAAGCACAGGTTTTAACGCTCGACGAGATGCGCGTTGAACTCCCCGAAAACACGGTTGCGGCCCTCAATGTGAGCCACTCGTTTCGGCTCGAACGTTCGGAGGATGCGGTGATTTGGCAGTTCAACCGCGAGTTTTATTGCATCGTCACGCACGATGCGGAAGTATCGTGTTCGGGGCTGCTTTTTTATGGATGGCGCGAGGCCATGCCAATCGAATTGGATGAAAAGGAGCAGCGCAGCCTCGGCTTACTGGCCCAAGTTTTTGCAGAAGAATTTGAGACCCGCGACAATATCCAAGGCGAAATGCTGCGCGTACTACTCAAACGACTCATCATTAAAATGACTCGTTTGGTAAAAATGCAATCGCCTGTGGGCGCTCTTTCGACCTCAGATTTGGACACCGTTCGGCAGTTCAATTTGCTGGTCGAAAACAATTACAAAAAACTACATCTCGTGCAGGATTACGCCGAATTGATGTTTAAATCACCCAAAACCCTGTCGAACCTTTTTTCAAAACACAGCGAAAAAAGCCCTGTTCAAATCATCGCCGACCGGCTTTTTCTGGAAGCCAAACGCTTGATTTTGTACACTGAAAAGTCGACGAGCGAGGTTGGTGTTGAATTGGGCTTTGAGGAAGCGGCACATTTTTCGCGTTTTTTTCGGAAAATGGCGGGTACTTCGCCCACTGGGTTCAAACGATCGATGCTGGTTAAAAACAAGGCAGTTGACGCATGAACAAGTGCTATGGCAATTCAGGTGTTTGCGGACGATAAACGCATAAATGCACAGCTTTTCATCGAATAAAAAACATTCACATCACTACTTAGAGCTTTCATTTTACCCCTATGCAATCTTTAGGAGGCACTTTCGCCAACCACAAAGCTGATTAGTGCGCACCCCTAGCGGGCTTTGGGGGAACTAGAAGGCTGCTTTCCCGGTTGAGGGATAAGGATTTATATTTACCAAAAAAACACCGTTCCCTTATGGTCAAAATACTACTCGCAACCCTCCTTGGCACAATCGTGTATTTCTTGTTTGGCTGGCTCGTCTTTGAAGGCCTTTTGGGGAAATACATGAGCGCCAATACCACCCAGATCGCAGGCTTTAAAAAAACGGAAGCAGAAAGCAGTATGCTTATGCTCGTGGTTTCCTGTGCGGCATATGCCCTTTTGTTGGCCATCCTCATGGGCCAATGGGCGCAAGTCAGCACCTTCCGGGAAGGCTTGAAAATTGGTGCCATCACGGGCATACTGGTTGCTACGATGACCAACGCTTACTGGTATTCGAGCAGCCATTTTTTCAATGGGTTCCAGCCAGTACTGGCCGATATTGCTGCAGCAGGGCTGACTGTTGGCGTGATGGGTGGGGCTATTGGATGGTTTTTGGGATATCGATAATTACCCGCTCCGAACACAGTTCAACGGGACATTTTCCGGGTTCACCGAGACATCCCGTTGCTGGAAATACAGACCCGATAGCTTTGTGGCGTTTCCAATCAAAAACGTCCAAATCATGCGTGTTTTCTTCTTAAGTTTCGTAGCATTTTCCATGCGCAGTGTTGCCCAAACCACGGCGACCAATGCTGCTTTCCCCAATTTCGGGGGGACACATTTTACTTTTTGGCCGAAGCCAATCCGCCCGCGCTCGCCCTTGGAATGACAGGGGCGGGCAATCCAATTTTTGACCAAAACAGCGCTTTCCAAGCGTCCCAAAAACGCATCAAACAAGGTTAATTTTCCATGAAATTCAGACTGTTATTTACCCTGATGCTCGCATGGGCAGGGCAGGTTTTTGCCCAAAACGAAGCAAAATTCACCGTCAGCGGAACCATTACAGACAAATCAACGGGCGAATCGCTCATTGGCGCGACGGTGCTGTTGATGGAAAAACCCAATTCGGGTGCGACTTCCAATGAGTACGGGTTTTATTCTATCTCGGCACCTTCCGGTACGTACACCTTGGTGGTACGGTATATAGGCTACGAAAATTTTTCCCAAAAAATCGACCTTTCTAGCGGCAATTTCCAACAGGACATTAGCCTGGTAGATGGCGCTTTGTTGGAGGAAGTAGTCGTCAAAGCCGAGAAAACGAACGAAAACATTGCCAACGCACAGATGGGCGTCGAAAAACTGAACATGGCGGAAATCAAAACCCTGCCCATGCTCCTCGGCGAACGCGATGTATTGAAAGCCATCCAACTGCTCCCCGGTGTCAAATCGGCCGGAGAAGGAAACGCGGGTTTTCACGTGCGAGGCGGTGGGGCAGACCAAAATTTGATTCTTTTGGATGAAGCACCGGTGTACAACGCGAGTCATTTGCTCGGTTTTTTCAGTACATTCAACGCTGATGCCATCAAGGACGCGACCCTGTACAAAGGCGGGATGCCGCCGCAATATGGCGGGCGCTTGTCCTCCGTTTTGGATATCAAAATGAACGAGGGGAACAACCAAGACTATGAAGTGAGCGGCGGTATTGGCTTGATTTCCAGCAAATTGAATGTGGAAGGCCCGCTGGCAAAGGGCAAAAGTTCGTTCCTCGTAACGGGCCGCCGGACCTACGCCGACCTGTTTTTGAAAGCTTCGTCCGACTCTTCCATCAGCGGCAGCAAACTCTATTTTTATGACCTGAACGCAAAGGTAAATTACCAAATCAATGCTAAAAACCGCATTTACGGCAGCGGCTATTTTGGGCGTGATGTACTGGGTTTTGGCGAAACTTTTGGCATTGACTGGGGCAATGCGACCGGGACTTTGCGCTGGAACCACCTTTTTTCGGATCGGCTTTTTTCGAATACGTCGCTGATTTACAGCCAGTACAATTACAATATCAAAATCAAAAGCGGTACGAACGATTTCAAAATCACCTCCGAAATCGAAGATTTTAACCTAAAACAGGATTTTCAGTGGTTCCCAAATTCGAATAGCACCTTGAAATACGGGGTGAATGTTATCCATCACACCGTCACGCCTGGGCAAGTCACGGCGAGCGAAGGCAGTAGCATCAACGCTCAACCCGCCGACCCGCGCACGGGGTTGGAATCAGCGGCCTACCTGACCCACGAATGGAAAGCCACACCGAGCATCACCTTATTGTATGGTGCGCGTTTTTCAATGTTCAATGTACTGGGCAGCACGGATTTTAAGACGTATGATGCCGAGGGCAATGTTTTGACGGTCGAAAAAACCAACTCGGGCGATGTGGTCAAAACTTATGTCAATCCCGAACCGCGTATTTCGGCGAGTTTTCAACTCAATAAGCGACAATCGGTCAAGGCGAGTTTCAACCAAAATACCCAAAACCTGCATTTGTTGTCCAATTCGTCGAGCACCAACCCAACCGATTCGTGGGTGTTGACCACGAAAAACATCAAACCGGAAATAGCCGATCAGGTCGCACTCGGGTTTTTCCAGAATTTTGGGGAAAACCAAAACTTCGAGTTTTCTGCCGAAACCTATTTCAAAACCATGTCGAACCAAATTGACTACAAAAATGGCGCTGAAATTCAGGGCAACCGTGACGTGGAAGCCGACCTCTTGTACGGCGATGGACGTGCCTATGGCATCGAATTCTTATTGAAAAAGAAAACAGGGCGTTTCAA
>JALHPW010000062.1 GCA_022842255.1 Saprospiraceae bacterium
CCGCATTGGAATCGGCTTTGATGTCGAATTTTTCCAAATCCCAGAGACCAAAACCATCACGCGCATGGAGTGGTTGGTCGCCGATACTGACGTCGCCGCTGAGTACAAACACATACACCCCGTTGCCTGCCCCACCTTTTATTTTGTACTCGGTTTTAAAATCCTTGTCCAGGGTGCCCAGGTGGAACCAAGCGTTTTGATGGATCCAAACGCCCTCATCGTCCTGATTGGGAGAGAGGATCTGTTGGAGTTTGTTGTGGCGGTCGGCCAGGTTGAGCGTGATTTGGTCGTATCGTGGGGTGACGTTCCGTTTGTTGGGAAACACCCAGATTTGCAGGAATTTGACCAATTGGTCGGGGTTTTTGTTGTATTCCGAGTGGTAAATGCCAGTGCCAGCGCTCATCACCTGTACGTCGCCATTGCGGATGGTGGCCACATTGCCCATACTGTCTTTGTGTTCCAAATCGCCTTCGAGTGGGATGCTGATGATTTCCATGTTGTCGTGCGGATGGGTGCCAAAGCCTTTTCCCGCCGATACGGTATCGTCGTTGAGCACACGCAGCACGCCAAAGTGCATCCGTTCGGGGTTGTAATAATTAGCAAAACTAAAGGTGTGATGGGAGTTGAGCCAGCCGTGGTTGGCATGGCCGCGTGTTTCGGCTTTATGCAAAACGGTATTTGCCATGATTTGTGAGTTTGTGTTTGGAAGATGGTTGAAGCCCAGGATGTCCAAGGGTTTCAATTCGTCAATGTTGTTGGTAATCACCGCGCCTGCCACCCCTGCAGTGGCCAACGCGCCCGCGCCTAAGAGGCTGCGTTTGAGAAAATCTTTTCTGTTCATGACCGGGTATTCTTGATGAGTGAAACATTTTCGTGGTACAAAGGTGGGGATAGTGTCATGCGCTCGCCAATAACCTAGATTAAGAAGTTTTGAATCCTAACCTTGAAAATGCGCAGGAGCGCCCAAATCATGATTTGAGCCGTCCCAAAACCTGATTTGGAGCATGGGCGAAGGAGGGGGCACGGACTTTTATGCCATTCTTTCACACAAAAATTTTTAAACATGAACATGACATTCAAATCGCTGCTCTTCGGTACTGCCGAACCCAACAAAACCGCCCTCGACCTAGTGTACACGCTTTTCCGATTTTACTGCGGGATTTCAATGGCGATTGGCGCTGGTTTATCCAAGGTGTTTCACAAAATAGACGAAAATGGAAGCGAGGCTTGGGACAATCTCGCATTTGGGGTGCCGGATTGGTTTGTGAAGCAAGTCGGAGAAATTGGCTTTACCTTTATTTCGCCAGCTTTTTGGGCCACCTTGGCCGTCTATGGGGAATTCATTGGGGGCTTATTCATTGCCTTTGGTTTGCTGACCCGGATTTCAGCCCTGCAAATGGCGTTTCAGTTTTTTGTCGTGTCATTCCTTTGGTACGACGAACCAATGCCGTTTGCAATGTACTACCAACAACTTATTTTTTGGTCTTTTGTACTCATCGCTGCCATGGGTGGTGGACGGTTTTCGATGGATAACTGGTTGACCAACAGGTCTAAAGCAAAACAACTCCCCAAGTCGCTTGTCGTCTCGATTTGTTTTCTATTGTTCGCCGCTTCTGGTTCTGCCCAAACAACTGCAGGCCCCGCTCGAGTACGTTTTACCCTGTCCAACCCTAGTTTGAAAAGCCACGAATTGGAGATTCGGGGTTTTGATTATGCCGACATGAAACGGATTGGGTATGGCTGTCGGTTAGGGGCGCTGCAATCGCGTTCGGACAACAAGCCGGTTGGCACCCGGGTTTATATCAAACGTGGTGGGGCATGGGTATTGGCGTTTGTTTTATCCGCCGAGGATGATGGGCGAAAGTTCAACCTTTCCCAAAATTACGAAATCAGTCCACAGCAACGTGCCCAAGTGGCCCTTGATGAACAAAACGAACAAAATGAAGCACTTAATGATGTTTCTGAAAACCCCGACCTTGCCTCGGTATCCCGTTCGCTGGGTCTGGAAATGGTCAGTTTTGATATTTCGGGCAAAAGCTTGTTCGGCAAACAAGTGCATGTGCGGGCACAACTGCCATTCGATTCTAAGCGCTCAAACCACGGGTTCAGCCAACGGATTTCCTTGCTAAAGGACATTCGGGTTAGCTACCCCGTTGGTACGAAAATCTACCTTTGCGAGGGAGCTTATTGGAATGGTCCGGTACCTGAAACCTTGTTGTTTACGGTAAGTAACACACAAAAAAATGTCAAGATTTGATTAAATGTGGCCTTTGATTTCAACCTTTATTCCACCCCCCTATTGTTTGGCTTTGTTCAAGGCTGGGTGTATGCGGTATTGTTTTGGCTGCGTGGCTGGAGGCAAGGCCGGCTTTCGGATGTGCTTTTTGGTTGTTTGTTGGTCACATTTGTGTTCGAGATTTGGGAGTACATGTTGGGGTTTGGGGGTGTTGAAATCCTATGGCAAGAGCTTAGTTTTTTCCCGCGTACCTTCAGTTTGTTGCTCCCACCCTTGGCTTATTTTTACCTAAAAAGTCAGTTTAATGTCGATTTTCGCTTTCAAAAACGGGATTTTTGGCATGCAATCCCGTTTTTGTTGGATGCTGGGTACCATTTGATTGTATTTGCCCAAGGACAGGCTTTTGTAAAGTACTGGGAGGAAAATGTACATGGCCCCTTGTATTTGGATTTTATAGAGCTCGGTGCGCGATTTGCTTCCCAAATCCTTTATTTTTATTGGGCATACCAGCTTTTTCGGGAATATCGACAATGGGTCCCCTCCCAGTATTCAGACACCGAATCCATCAGTTTTGCTTGGTTTCGCAACTTTTTGCTGGCTTTTTTGGTGAGTAATCTTTTTGGTTGGGCAATGACCTTGCTGGACCTTTGGCTTCAACTTGATTTTTGGCACGACTGGTGGGACGAGTTGTTCAATGCAGCGCTCATCTACTATCTGGCCATTGCAGGGTACGCACAAATGCAGCCACGGAAGCTCCATTTTTCGGATACCTCGGAACCCGAAAACGCCACCGTATCAAAGCTGGAAAAACTTACTGAATCGGATTTGCAGCGTTTGAAAAACCAATTGGAACGCCTGATGGCGGAAGAAAAAGCATATCTCGAACCAGAATTGAGCCTTACGGATTTGGCCCAGCGACTTAGCACCAACCCGTCGATTCTTTCTGCCGTGATCAATGCTACGCTGGGTAAAAACTTTAACGACTTTGTCAATGAGTATCGGGTCGACGCAGTAAAAAAGATGCTGAAGGACCCTGCTGCCAGCCACTATTCGTTGCTGGGGATTGGGCTGGAATGTGGGTTTAATTCCAAGTCCACGTTCAACCGTGTTTTTAAAAAAATTGTGGGTATTGCCCCTGGGGATTTTGCTCGGGAGGGATAGTTATTGATTAGGCTTATTGAACCACAAAAGGCACAAAAGAGCACAAAAGGTTTTGAGGTCAAACAGCAAAATTGAAATCACAATCTTTTGTGCTCTTTTGTGCCTTTTGTGGTTCAATAAACCTTTTGTGGTTCAATAAACCTTTTATAGCGCAATCCTCACTTCTTTCGCAACATATCCGCCCGCATTTTGCTCAAAAACTCCGGTGTAACCCCAATATAGGCGGCAACTTGCTTTTGAGGCAACCGTTCGATAAGGGTAGGGTAGCGTTTGCAAAAAAGGAGATAGCGCTCGCGGGCGGGCAGGCCAAGGTTTTCCATGAGCCTTTGACGGAAGGTAACAAGCGATTTTTCGATGATAATGCGGAAAAAACGCTCAAATTTGGGTATTTCCTGCATGAGTCGATTTCGGTCGTCGATGTGGAGCAACAGCACCTCTGTATCTTCCAGGGCTTCGATGTAGAGGTCGCCGGGCTGACCAGTCAGCATACTGTACATATCGGCAATCCACCAGCCGGGCGGTGCAAACTGCAGGATGTGCTCGTAGCCGTTTTTGTCCAGGGTGTACCCGCGTAGGCAACCGTTGTTGACAAAGGTGGAATAGTAGCAAACTTCGTTTTCGCGCAGCAGGTGTTGTTTCCGCTTCACCATCTTTTCTTTCAATAGGGAAACGAAAAAGAGCGCTTCTTCTTCTTGCAAATCAATGTATTTGCCAACGTTGTCGAGGAGAAGGGATGTTTGCACAATGAAACGATTGGTTGCGAATTACGAAATACGAGGTGCGAATTACGAATTACGAGGTGCGAATTACGCAATACGAGTTGCGCATTACGATTTGAGTGCATTTTTTTGGACCGTGGACCGTCAAAGCAAAACTTCCACTTTTCCGGCTACTTCCAGACCAGCGTTTCGGCCGGTTCCTTCAAAAATACGCTGCCCATTTTCTAGGAGTTCCATTTGAAGCGTAGCTTGTAGGCTTTCCTGGATTTTACCACGCATTTCGCCGGAAAGTGGGGATACTAGCGTAGCTCCGGGGCCTTGTTTCGCCAGAATGCGCAGTTCTGTTTTAGGGCTTTTGAAAATTAACTCTACTTCTTCATCTTTGATTTTCAATGACTTACGCGCTCCGGTATAGGTCGCGAATTTATACAACCTATCCTCTAGCCAAAAACCACTGATGAAACCGATAAAGTGACTTCCCAGCCAGGGAATATGTGCTGCCGAGGCCATCATCGATATGCGCGCGTTGTCGTCAAAGTGATTGCTTTGCATCCAAACGTATGCCTGGGGAAAGGAACTCCCCCAGTCTTTTTCAATGTAACCTTTGCCGCCATTCATATTGATGGGATGACTTGAAGTCTTCCCATCAATCGCCAATTCGCCTTCTAGCTCATGATGGAGGCTGACGATACCGTGGTTACATTCCATAAATGGCACAAAGGAATACCAACCCATAATACCCGGTGCGCCCAGCATTTTGGGCCATGGCGTGGTGTTTTTAAAGTGGATTTCGCCGGAAATACCGGGCAAGTCCAGCATGATTTTTTGGGCAGAGAAGAAATTTTTGCCCACCCAAACCTCAAAATTACGCTCCGAAGGTCGAAATGCTGCAATGTCAAAACGGTGGTATTGAGCCTTGCAGGCCTTTCCATCCATTACCTGAATGAAAGCATGCTGCTCCCCGTTTTTTTCCAAGGCAATGCCTGGTATAAATGCCATAGCATGTTGTTCATCCGCGGAAACCACCTTGAAATACCAACCTTCAAAATAACGACGGGTGCGTCCCCAGCCTTGAAAATGGTCAGGATTCCAAAGTGCGCGGAGTTTTGTGAGTAGCATAGAGTTGGGTTTTGTAATTGGTTATCGGCAAATGGTGGATGGGCAACCATTCAACCATTTTATTGAACTGCGAACGAGAACAAATGTGGGGGAGGCATTCTAACCCGCGTTCGCACCAAAGGTTGCAGGATTAAGAATTTTGGCAACCCAACTATGCTTATTGTGGTGATGGCTTTCCTGGTTAAAGCAGCTTAGGAATACTCCTACATCCTACCGAACCAGCGTCACTTCCCCTTTCTGGCTTTCCTTCCGCCCATCATAAAACTCAAACTCCGCCACCCAGATCAGCACATCGGAAGGGTGGGCCTTGCCATCCCAAATGCCATCCCAACCTAGGTTCGGGTCATTGGCCGGAAAATTGAGCTGTGTTAAAACCACCTCTCCCCAGCGGTTCAAGATTTGCCAAAGCCGCACGGTGCGCACGCAGGGGTCCAAAACCGGTCGGAACACATCGTTTGAGCCATCCCCATTGGGCGTAAAAGCCGTCGGGATGCGCACCCGGCATTCCTCGTTGACGCGTAAGGTCACACTTTCCTGGACACTGCACCCGTTCAAATCCGTCACGGCAAGGGTGTAGGTGATGGTATCCAGTGGGTTGGCCAGCGGGTTTGGGCAATCGGTACAGCTCAGGCCCTCGGTGGGCGACCAATCAAAATCGAGCGCACCGGTTCCATCTACCTCGGCTTCCAACAACACCGACGCGCCCACCCGAATGGTGGTGTCCATGGGCAAGGCCAAGCTCAACGGGGGATAGGCATCCACGCGGACGGTCACCACGGAATCGCAGGCGGCTAAACTGGCAAAATGGAAGACCGCTACCGTATCGGCGGACAACTGGGTGCCGTTGAAGTCGAAAAAAGTGTTAGGGCAGATAATGGTATCGATTTGCGTACTGGCAGTTTCAATGCCCAAAACATGGATGGTCAACAGGGTATCACAGCCAATGGCCGCAGCGGGCAGGAAGAACTGAGCAGTAGTGTCGGCGGGCAATTGAGTGCCCAGTACCTCAAGCGTTTGCCCAATACAAACAGCGGTGTCCCGGCTGAATAACAGGGTGTCCCGAATCGTGGCACTCAGAGTATCCACCGAAATACATCCCTCGGCGGTTTGCCCGATGATGACCCAGGTTGTGCTGGCCTGCGGGGAAAGGGTGACGTTTGGGCAGTCGGCACAACTGAGGAAATCATTGGGCGACCACTGCCAGTTCACAAAGCTGGCGGGCTGTTGGTAGGCGACGGAGTATCCCGGACATTGTTGTGGCAGGTCAGCGCCCAGGTCGAGCACCGAATTGGGCGCGATGCTGACGGTAATCGTGTCGGATTGTTTGTTGCCGCAGGCGTCCCAGACGTTGACCCAGTATTTTCCGGTGAAGAGGGTAGTGACAGTAGAATCCGCGGTTCCGTCGCTCCACTGGTAGCGGGCAAAACCCGAGCCTGCGTTGAACGAAAACACGCCGTTTTGGCAAACCAGGAGGTCGGGCCCAAGGTCAAGCGTCTGGTTAAGTGGCTCGACCACCAGGATTTCGAGGGTATCTGATGCCGTGCCGCAGGCACTAAAAGTGGTCACGATGAGCCTGCCTGAACCGGGGGTGAGGTAACGGATGCTGGCGGATTGGAAGTTAGGTTGGATTTGGGCATTGAGGCCATCTACCTGCCAGGCGATTGAATCCACCTCACATTGCACAGCCATGAGTTGATACTGAATGGGGACATTGAGTTCGCAGATGGTATCAGGGGCATTTGGGACAAAAATGGGTTTTTGCGGTTTTTCAAAATAAGAAGCAATGACGTTTGAAAGGCCAAATACTACTCCCACTGAGGAGGGCGGGTTTGAGATAACGAGCCCCTCATGTTGATACTGGCAATCTAGACCTGGCAAATCAGGTTTGTGGATTACATCGAGTTTGTGGTTAAAAGGTGAGGTGAAATTAAAAGGGTCGCTCGGTGCATAAATTTTCCCATTGGGTGCCAGTTGTAGGAATCGAATATTTTTGTTGGAAAACTCGGCCAACTGCACCTGGCTGTTTTTAATTGCAGCCAAATCCCCGGCTTCGAGGTCAAATTGCAACAATCGGCCTGCCCCCTGAAATTCCCCTGAAACATATAGAAAACGCCCATTAGGCGAGAATTCAACCCCATAAGTGCCAAAAGGCAGCTTATATGCACCCAAAACACTAGGGTTGAAAACCAAACCGCTGGTGTACGGATCGAAGCGGTAGATGCTGACGAAGGAACTGTCAAAATTATTGATACTTATATAGGTGCTGGCTAAATACTGACCATCCGAACTAAATTTAATTTGACCCACACTCCCAACAGGTTGTCCGGTATTGCTCGAAAAGGGATTGAGTAGCAATCCAGTAGGGTCCAATCGGAAGGATAAAAACCGGCTTTCCATCTCCAGCGTTCGGGTTATCAGCCAAAAGCCCTTAAACGAGCAGGCTTTCACTGCTGCCAAACCCGAGGAAAGGCTTGCAAGTGGGAAGTTTTTTTGCAAGGGCAAAAGATCACCCCGTCCTTCATCCAGGGTCATATCGACCAGCGAAGTGTATATTAAACCACCCATATAATTCACCACTACATAATATTGGCTGGGATTGCCCGGATGCGGCAGGATAATGCATTGGTTTGCTGTCAAGGAAATTTGAAGCTCACCGTTCGGCATGGGTTGGTGAAAGCGGTTGAACACTTTGACCCCATCGGTGTAAAGTAAAAGATTGCCTTCCACGTCGCACATGGTTGCGGAGGTGTTTATGCAATTGGTTTGACCATTTACCAACACCTTGGGCGGGGTTTCACTAAAATCTAATCCGGTGTTGTATCCAAAATACCAGATGTTGCCCTGCTTGGGCTGGCATTTATCTTCCTCACAATCACATTCCGCATCCAGACAATCAAACAGTCCATCGCCATCGTCGTCAAGGTTGTTGTTGCAGATTTCGAAGGATTGCTGGCATTCGGGGGCGCAGAGGGTATCTATAAGCCAGGGTGTGTCTTCCACGGGGAATACAACTGGTATGATGTTCAATGCCGTGTCGTCCAGGGGGCCGAAGTTTACTGCAGTATTGCTAACGACCAGTGGATATGCATCAATGACTTTTGGGTTCTCCGGGCATCCAGGGGTTCGGCCCAAGGCATCTGTTTTGAGTATTCGAACAGTAAGAGCATTCGATTCAGTCATTACATACCCCCCACCAGGCAAATTAATCAAATCCTGGTTGTGGAAATCATCAGGACGGTGTCGGCTCCAAAGGATATTGCCATCCAGATCTAGTTCCATCAACAGGTGAAAAGGATAGAAATCGCCCAGACCTGGCCCATCCGCTCGTGCAAATCCAGCAATGACCAGATTGCCACTGGGGGAAATTGCCATACATTCGAATTGATAGGTGGATATAGGGATTTGGCGGTAGGTTTTCGACCAGATGGTTTCACCGTTAGCGTCCAGTTTAAGTAGCCTGCCATGTACTGCGGGCGGGAAATTTGTAGGCAATTCACCGCCCAAGAAAATGCTGCCATCGGGCATGGCCAGGATTGTTTTTAGATTCATAACTGGCGACGAATCCAGAAGTCGTCGCCAAAGCATATTGCCCATCGCATCAAAACGCATAAGAAAGGGCGCTGCCAATGCCACAAAACCACCATCAGGATATGAACACAATTGTTCCATCCCAACATAGCTTTTTGACCAAATCAAGGAGCCATTTGCGGTGAATTTTGCCAAGATTGAGAAAAAGTCACTAACCAATATACTTCCATCGGGATAAACCAACAAATCGATGGCACTGCTTCCAAATTCATGCGGCATTTGTTGGCACCACGTCATGACCCCATCTGATGAAAATTTCGCCAAATACTTGGTCTGGATGTTTGGGACTATTTGGCCTATATCCAATAAAAAAACAACGAAACCACCATCAGGAGTTGCCTTGATAGCAGAACTGCCTATTATGGTGGCAGGGCCCATTCCAATATTTTTGGTCCAAATGACTTCGCCATTGGGCTTTATTTTGATTAATATTGGCTTGCTGTCCGTCATTACCCCTCCATAACCAGTACTAAGCACCACCAAATTTCCCTCGTTTAGCATGGCCACGGTTGTGTTAAGTTGTGAAAAATTGTTTATGTATTCCGGAATCCTAATCAAATACTCAAAGGTCTTTTGCGTACAAACCCCCAACACGTAAATCGATTCCGTAGCGGTATCCGCACAAATCCCATTACCCACCACCAACATGATTTCATACGGCCCCACGGCGTTGAAAACAATCGAATCAAGCACACTCCCCTGGCTCACCCCATCCACAAACCACTCGATTTGGGTAGCGTTCTGGCTGGTATTGCTCAAAAACAAGGTCTCATCCTGATCGGGCGTCAATTCGCTGAGGGTAAAGGAGGCCGTTACGGCGCAATACACCTCAATGGTGATTTGGGTCGTATTTACGTCGCAAAGACTGCTGTTCAGCGGCTGCGCGCTCAATACCACCGTGTAAACGCCAGGCGTCGTGAAGGTATAACCCGCATTGGGCTGGTTTCCGAAGGGGACGCCGTTTAGGGTCCAGGTATAGCTGAGTGCGTTTTGGCTGTTGTTGTTGAAAAAGACGGTTTCCCCGGCAGCCACAGTCGTTGCACTGGCCGTAAATGCCGCGACGGTAGGGGCAGGGCAGGGCGGCAGACAGCCCTTGGATTCCAGCAAACTTTTTCGGATGCCTTCTAAGGTGGCGTTCATGCGGGTGGATTGGTCGGCGGTGTAATCATGGAAACAGGCCAAAATGCCGTAATCCATAAAATTCCAACTCATGTCGGGCTGATCGGTGGTAAACGGTCCCGATTGCGTATCGGTAGAACAGGAGCTGAAAAATTCCCCACAAGGCACGGAAGCTGTGCTTTGGTCGGGCGGTGTGTCGCAAATGCGGTCGCCGTTGACCAGGCAGTTGTTGTTGGAACAACCTCCTTCGAAGGTGTGGTACAGACCTAAATAGTGTCCTACTTCGTGCGCCAGTCCCGCAATTTTTCCCAATTCAGCCAAATAAGCGGACTCCATCACGATGCCGTCGGTATTGGATCCATGGGCAAAGGGATAGTTGGCATAGCCGTACACATTGCAGCCATAGATGTTGGAGCAAATGCTGCGCACCACCCAAATGTTCACATAATCCTTTGGTTTCCAGCGGTTCAGGTTTTTTACCTGTTGGTCCTGGGTTTCCATCTGCATCACGGTGAGCGGACTTTGGTCGCGGGTGATACCGTTCGTAGGCAGGTTGTCGGGCGTGCGTTGGGCGAGGCAAAGTTGGATGCCGGTATTGGCGCCGCTGCCTTGGTTGAAATTGCCCTGGTTGGCAAGGGCCTGGTTGAGCCAGGTAATGGCTTGCTGGACCTGTGCGTCGCTGAGGTTTTCGACCCCGTTGTCGTGGACGATGTGTACAACAACCGGTATGGTCAGTACATTTTCGGTTGGAGTGGTGGAGCTGTTTTTTTGTTGAAAAACTTGGAGGACCTGCTGTTCGAACGCTTCGTTTTGCTGAAAAAGCGCGGGGTCTTGTAGCTGAATGGCTCGCCAATAGTCTGCCGCGCAAGGATTGCTGGGGTTTTGCGCCTGGCTAATTGCAGCCTGGAATGAGCATAATAGGCACCATGCGGCGAGTAAGTAGTTTTTCATGTGTTTGGATGTATTTGGAAAACCCTGCATCAAAAATATGTGCTTTGAATCCTTGCGTGGATTTATTCTGAGGCATTGACTAGTTTTGTCAGAAAATTAGTTGCCTGGTGATACGCCGGAACTTCCCGAAAGTTTAAAACTTTCGGGAAGTTGGATTCTGTTCTCCAGAAAACTCACCAGTCTGATTATGAAAAAACTTTTCCTTCTCCTGTTTGCGATTGCCCAACTAGTCCCCAGCTTCGCCCAAACCAACATCCTGTCCACCACACCGTTGGCCGAACAAATTATGTTGGGGAACTACAATCCCAACGACTACGCTCCGGCATCGGCCACACCACTACTGCCTACTGCTTTGGCCGCTGATATTCAGGCGAATATCTCGCCCGACAGCCTGAAATCCTACATTCTCCGACTCAGCGAATTTGGTACCAGAAATTCCGGTAGCGACACCAGCTCATCGATTACCGGGATTGGTGCCGCCAGACGCTGGACGTACCAAAAATTTGCCGAATTCGGGGCAAGTCAGGAAGGGAGGTTGATCCCTTCATATCTTCAATTCGATTTGGCCATTTGTGGGGTGAATCGGCACAGAAACATTTTCGCGGTATTGCCCGGTAGCAATCCCGGAAGTGGGGTAGTGCTCGTAGAAGGCCATATCGACAGCCGTTGTGATGTGCTTTGCGACACGGCTTGTCTGGCCCAGGGCGTGGAAGACAATGCTACCGGGACCGCGCTGGTAATCGAGCTAGCCCGCGTGATGTCGCGCTATCAATTCCCGAACACTGTGGTTTTTTTGGTCACCATTGCCGAAGAACAAGGTTTGTTGGGCGCCGAGGCCTTCGCCGATTATGTGCAACAAAAGAACATCCCGTTGCGCGCAGTTTTGAACAACGACGTGATAGGCGGAATCCTTTGCGGGGAAACCTCTTCGCCGCCTTCCTGCCCTGGGCTGGATGCGGTGGACTCTACCAGCGTACGGCTTTTTTCTGCGGGCGGGTTCAATTCCAAACACAAACAATTGGCGCGTTTCAACAAACTTCAGTACGAGGAAAACCTCCTGCCTTTTGCACAAGTACCTATGAATGTGCGCATTATGAGTCCAGAAGATCGTACGGGTCGAGGGGGCGACCATATCCCGTTTCGGGAGCACAATTATCCTGCCATGCGATTTACCTCGGCCAACGAACACGGGGATGCCAGCAATGGACCTGATTATACCGACCGACAGCACACTTCGGATGATGTGTTGGGCGTGGATACCGATGGGGATGGCGCTGTGGATTCGTTCTTTGTGGATTTCAACTATCTGGCCCGCAACGCCCTGATCAATGGCAATGCACTGGCGATTGCAGCACGTGGGGTTGCGTTGCCGCCCAATTTCACGACCACCAGATTTGGGAGCCAACTTACGGTGGTTTTTGACCCGCCTCTTGATACCCATACCGTCCGAATTGCGGTGCGGAGTACGACCAATGATTGGGACACTATTTTTACCATTTCCCCGGCTTTTTCGGACGAGTTGTCCTGCAACCCTACCGGTGCGGTGTTTGTCAGTGTGGCTGGTGTGGATGCCTGGGGGGCGGAGAGTTTGTTCTCGGTGGAAAAAATTGCGGCGTTTTCGGCCACGGAAGAGGCGGCCAATGCGGAACTGGAGCCAAACATCCGCTTGTTTCAGAACCGACCAAATCCATTTGACGAAGCCACTTGGATTTCTTTTTGGGTGAATGAATTGCCCCCCGTTTCGCAGTCGGCTTTTGTACAAATCAGTGATTTACAGGGAAAAATCATCCAAAATTTGCCCGTTTCGCTGAAGCAGGGCATGAACGAAGTGCTCTATACCCATGGTTACGGGGTGCGCGGCACTTTTGCCTATGCGCTGGTAATCGGTGGCAAAACGGTGGATGCTCGGCAGATGATTTTCGCTAATTGATCTATTGAACCACAAAAAGCACAAAAGGACACAAAAGAGTGTATATCACTTTTGTGCCCTTTTGTGCCTTTTGTGGTTCAATAACGCCTTTGGTAGCCCAATAAAAAATCCCCGGGCGACAATACTGCGGCCC
>JALHPW010000063.1 GCA_022842255.1 Saprospiraceae bacterium
AATTTATACTGTGATTAAAGTGATTTTAATGATTTGAGTGATTGAAACACCTTGATTTTTAATTGATTACGTGCACTCGGTATTCAAAACCACTCTGCGTTGGCTATAATGTGGTCAATTTGATTAATGTGGTCAATTCAACACATTGGTCACATTCAACACATTGGCCACATTCAACACATTGGCCACATTAATCAAATTGACTACATTCTATATGAAACGTCTTCCCATTACCACGCTTTCCCATTTTGTCATAGGCTACATGATTTTGGCCTTTGGGTGGTGGTCGTTTCATCTTTGGAAACAAAACAACCGGGTGTTTGAGCGCGACAAAACGATTGTTGCGTTGCGGTATCCGAACCAAGACCCCCTGTATATCGAAGATTACACCATTGCCCAAAAAAATTGGGAGAGCGGTCGCCGGATGGTCATTGCAGAAGGGCTTTTTTTTACCGCTTGTTTGGTCTGGGGACTATGGGTAATTCGCCGAAGCGCCGCCAGAGAGGTGTCGCTGGCACGCCAACGGCGCAATTTTTTGCTCAGCATCACCCACGAACTCAAATCGCCCATTGCGTCCCTTCGTTTGGTTTTGGAAACCCTGCTCAGGCGTACCCTTACCCCCGAACAACGCAATCCCTTACTTTCCAATGGACTTAAAGATGCCGACCGGCTGCAAAGTTTGGTGGAAAGTTTGCTGCTTGCAGCACGTTTGGAAGACAATTGGCGCCCCCTGCACGAGCCCGTTGATTTTGCTGCACTTGCAGAGGAATTGGTCAACAGCCTTCGGGTGCGGTTCCCGGACGCCGAATTTAGGTTGAAGATTCCAGCCAAGTTGCCGCCAGTGCAAGCGGATAAAATGGGACTTACGGCCATAGCCCAAAACCTAATGGAAAATGCCGTGAAATATTCGCCCGAAGGCTCTACCATCGAGCTTTCGGCAGAACATACGAACGGGAAATTTCGCATGAAAGTAGCCGATCAGGGCCAAGGTATTCCAGACGCCGAAAAACAAGCGGTATTTGAGAAGTTTTACCGCATGGGCAATGAGGAAACCCGCGACAGTACAGGTACCGGTCTGGGCTTATATATTGTAAATCAAGTGCTTAAAGCGCATGGCGGAAGTGTCAGTGTCGCCGATAACATACCCAAGGGTACCGTATTTACTGTGGAGATAGGATGATTTTTTAACATATCATGAAACCCGAATCCGCTCGTACGCTGCTCATCGAACAACTCTGCCCGCGTTACGGCGAAGGCGAAGCCCGAGCCATTGCACGCATTGTTTTTGAGGATGCTTTTGACCACGGCCGGGCATTTGAGGAGCCCAAGTTTGAGGCCATTTCGTCGCGACTGATTGCTGGGGAGCCGGTTCAATATGTGTTGGGGGAAGCCGATTTCTTTGGATTAAAATTCAAGGTCAATCCCGCTGTGTTGATTCCCCGACAGGAGACGGAAGAGTTGGTGGCCTGGGTGTTGGAGTATTTGAAAACGTTTTCGCCCATTGCGGCCCCAAGCTTGTTGGACATCGGACTGGGAAGTGGTTGCATCGGAATTTCCTTGAAGAAGAAACGCCCAAACGTACAGTTGTTCGGTCTGGAAAAAAGTCCAGAGGCACTTGCAATAGCTACTGAAAATGCTTCGCGCATTCTGAATATCCCAATATCCCAATATCCCAATATCCAATTCCTACAAGGCGATATCCTGAATCGTTCGGATTGGGCCTTATTTCCGCAATTGGACGTGGTGGTGAGCAACCCGCCCTATATTCCACATTCGGAGAAAAATCTTGTTCCTGAGCATGTTATGAACCATGAGCCAGCCTTGGCTTTGTTTGTGGACGACCTAGATGACTTGCTTTTTTATCGAACGATAGCGGACTTTTCCATGGAAAAACTGCGCCCTGGAGCTGCGCTTTTTTTTGAATGCAATGAATTCAATGCCCCTAAAGTGGCAAATATGATGCGGGAGAAAAGGTTTTCAATGGTAGAAACCCGACAAGATCTATCTGGCGCAGATCGAATGGTAAAAGGTATTTTGGATTTGAATTGATTCACTTCTTGGGCTGAAATCTTGATAATGCTGGTAAATTGTACTTTTGTTTTCGCAAGGGCCCTGCAAGTATTATTCAAAGAAGCCTATGATCCGCGTTTTTATCATCGACGACCACCCCATGGTCATTGAAGGCGTCAAATCACTTTTGGCCGACTCAGCGATTGTTCAAATCATTGGCTATGCGACCGATGCCTACGTTGCCTTGGAGGCGCTAAAATCGGCCGATGCGGAAGTTGTGCTGGCCGACATCAACATTGGCGATCTGAATGGGATTGAGCTTTGCGGGATGTTGAAAAAATCGATGCCGGGTTTGAAAATTTTGGGCCTGAGCACTTTCAAAGAACGCAGTTACATCACTCGAATGTTGGAGGCGGGCGCGTCGGGTTATTTGCTCAAAAACGCCTCAAAAGAAGAATTGGAGGAGGGCATTGCCGCCGCCTGGCGCGGAAGGATGTACATGAGCGCTGAAGTTTCAGAAGTATTAACCTCTCCCGCGGCCAGATTATCGCCGCTACCCATGCTCACGGCCCGCGAAAAGGAAGTGCTGAGTCTGATTGCGGAGGGCATGACCAATCAGGAAATTGCTGCCCAACTGTTTGTCAGCCCACTTACCGTGGACAGTCACCGAAAAAACCTGCTCGCCAAATTTGAGGTCAAAAACACCGCTCAAATGGTGAAGGTAGCCTTGGAGCATCGGCTCTTGTAAGCAAGTTGAATACACTAAACAAACGAAAATGAAATCAAACTGGCTTTTCTATCTCGCGGTGGGCATCGACCTTATCACACTGCTCATTACCGCCTCCAATTTGTTCATCATGTCAAGTTCCGTGCAAGGGTTGGGCGGCACTACGGTCCCAATGGATGATGGTTTGACCACGATTGGCAAGCTTTTCAACTGGCTTATCCCGCTTGTTTTATTGTTGATAATTGGCCTTGGGTTTTGGTTTCGTTCCAATGGTAAAGTGCTGGCTGCCAACATTTTGGTATGGATTCCGGCCTTTCCAATGTTGGTCGGAATCTTGATTTGGGGGGGGCTTGCGCTTCTCTTTATCTTGGGCGGCAAATAGTTATTCAAAAATGCTCCAAATCGAAGCGGATAAAATCATCCAAAAAATCGGTAGCTACCAACGGGTGTGGTCCATTCCGGAATTGCTGGAGGCCCACAATCCATTTTTTGGCGAGCCGCTTGCCGAGCGTACTGCTGCCTTGCGGCAAGCGGTTGAAATGGGCATGAAATTGTACGACGAGTTGTCGGAAAGGGCTCGGTTGTACATCGACTTTTGGGAAAAATTCGACCCCCAAAAAATTAGGGAACAAGACTTGAAATATACTGCCATATCCAATAGTACTGAGTACAATATTGTGACTATCAACGAATTAGGGCTTTTTTATACAGACTTTTCTGGAGGGGCCTCTGTGGAGCGGGGCTATGTGGTAGAGCAATTGTTGAGCGATTTTTGGTTTTTTGGACCCTTGCGGCCAATACCCGAGTTGGGAGTGCGGCAGGAACTGGTGAATGTCCTGAAAAAAGCCTTTACCCATCGGGAATGTCCTGCTTCAATGGCCCATTTTGAGTTGTTTGAGTATCCCGAAATGCCAGATCCAAGGCTTCATTGGACGGAAGGCGACCACTACCGGACTGATGAAATTAGGGTGGGCAGGGACGGGATCGAAATCAGCAGCTCGAATTGGCGAGATCAAATTCCTCAAACGGGCTTTCTCTCCTTTGAAAACTTTTTGAACGCGCCTTTGAACGACCATGCCCTATTTAACCCTGAAATTCGGGCGGCAATCGAAGTGTATTTAGGCAGGGCATCTAGACACAGCCCGGTCAATCCGAATGAACCAGCAGCTCCCAGCCCAAGGGAAAAGATGGAAGCCGCTGAGGCATTGTTGAAACACCCGGAATCCGAGGAAGGGGCGGAAATCCTGATATCCCTACTCGAATACGAATCGGAGGAAGTTTATTGGCGAAACTATGTTTTCAACCGTTTTTTCAAGTTGCGGACAAACAAACGGGTCCAAAATTTTGTGGTCCAATGCCTGCAGGGCGATAACGAAACCCATTTTAAAAAGGCGGTAGATGTGTTGACGATGTGGGGCGTTTATGGGGATAACGCCTTGATGGACAGGGCGTTGCTACAAAGCCTGAACTGGGAAGATGCCTGCGCGAACGACCCTGATTACCGTCAGGCTTTTGAAAAAGTCCTCCCAATCATTCATCAAAAAAACAACTGAACCATGCGCTTTCTCCTTGGCCCGGAACTTTTTTGGCTGCTGCTTTATTTCGCTGCCGTCTTTGTCGGGAAAATGAACACGCCGCCAAACCATGCAATTGATAGTTTCATTGATACCAGTTGGTTCTATATTCCTGCATTTTCACTGCTGGTTTTTGGTTTGTGGTGGATTCCCGCGGTGGAAAAAGACTGGCTGTTGTTGCGAGTTTGGATTGTAGGGATCGTGGGTGGACATTTTGTCCTTGAAAAAACCTTTTCTTCCTATAGTGTTCAGGGACCGGGGAGCGGGATGGGCTATTTGGTGGCCATGATTCTAGAGTTTGTTGTGCTGGTGCTGGGCAGCATAATTGTCAAAATCCGATTCTAACCATGACCCATAATGTGTTCAATGTCATACTATTCGGCCCAGGCATTCGGTATGTCCCGGATTTCGTATGGCGTTCAAAATTTTTCTGGATTGCACTGGTCGTGATGATAGTTGGCATCCTGATTTATCACAATAGGTCCTCTTTTAGTAGCATGAAAAAGGATAATATCCTGAGTAAATTGCTTGGTGTGTTTGGCTTGAGCACCCATACTGGCCCACCCAAAGTCTTGTATTCCAGCGACGGACGCAGCGGCCATGTTTGGTACCGAAGTGCCGAAACCGAGTTTGCCATGTACTACGAATTTTGCGGTGGGAATTGTATTGTTGGAATCGATATCCCAAGTGCTGAAACCTGGAAGCAAACAACCGGCCTTCCCCTCGAACGCCGTGAGGAAGTGTTGAATTTTATAGGTCAGCAGGTGGTGAAAGACCAAATCACGGGTGGTCTTGGCTATTTCAAGATGGAGGGTAATTGGCTCAATATTTATCAAAACGATGGAAACTAGAACCAAAAACACCTACCGAACCAGCCTTTATGCCTTTGTAAAGCAGGTGCTCGTGGTTTGTCCAAATTGTACGGGCAAAGCGCTGGTACGGGCCGACGATTTTGATACCCCAAAATATGAAATCAGCCTGGTGAAGGTGGTCTGCACGTCCTGTGGCTACAACAAGACCTTGGAAAATATTTCCAAAAGAATCGATGAAAAGCAAAAACGCGGCAAAGTGCTGATTTTTGGCGCGCCGGTCGACCCCTTTTTCCACCTGCCCGTTTGGTTGCAGACCGATTTTTCTGGGGAGCTGCTTTGGGCTTATAATTTGGAGCACCTCGATTTTTTGGCCGCGCACGTCGGTGCTAAACTCCGGGAACGCAACGGGTTCAAGTTCAATGTCAAAAGTATAGGCGCGCGCCTCCCGAGATGGATGACCGCAGCCGATAACCGGGAGGAGGTTTTGCGCACCATCGAAAAACTCAAAGCCGGTGTAAATGGTTGAAAATCAATACCTAAATTTAAAAAGTCATGTCTATTCTCTTTTGGGTAATGTGGGTAATTGACCTGCTTATTTTCTTGGTTTGTTTATATGAGACCTATGCGGTCAGTTCGAACAAAAGCCTGGCCATACCTGCGCTTATCATGGGGATTTTGTTGGCTGGGTCCTTGTGGTTTCGCGCGGGTAGTCCGAAACTGGCACTGGTTTTGGCCGGGGTTCCGGCCGGTTTGCTCCTGCTTTTTGCCATCTATTTCGTGTTTATGGCGATGGGGCAGAAAAATTGGCAGTAGGCTATTCCAGGTTTTTCAACGCATAGTCAGTAGGAAGTCCATCCAGGCTTTTTAGGTTTTTTTCCTGAATGTAAGCACTCAGACCAGCTTCCCCTTTTTTCGCTGCCCAATCGAACATGATTTGGCGCTCGCCCGTATATTCGTACAAGGGGACACCATACCCACACGAAGTACTCACCAGGTCGATATCAGCCACGATAATCTGGCGGGTGTTCGGATACAACTGAAATTGCGGCGCGTACTGTTCCCAGTCTTCCGAACCAGGCAGTACCGTATGCCCTTTCCCAAACAGACGCAAGATGTTGGGCGGACCTTGGAACGCGCAGAACATCAACGTGATGCGCCCATTTTCGAGGGTGTGGGCGGAGGTTTCGTTGCCGCTGCCAATGAAGTCCAGATACGCCACCTTGTTTTCAGACAGCACCCGAAAGGTATCCAAGCCCTTTGGGGAAATGTTGACCCGCCCTTGGGCATCCAAGGGGGCCGTGCCTACAAAAAACAGGTGCTGTTTTTGAATGAATTCCTGATGGGCGGGTGAAATGGATTCGTAAAACTTTGCCATGTTATGGAGTGATGAAACGATGGAGTGATGAAACGATGGAGATATTGCCCTTAATTATTTGGTTTTCAATAAAATATCCCAATATCCCAATATCCCAATATCCCAATATCCCAATATCCCAATATCCCAATATCCCAATATCCCAACCCCAACCTCACCCAAACACACCTTTCAAAATTCCCATCCCGCGTTCGATCTCTTCTTCATTCACCGCTGCAAATCCCAGGCGGGTGGCATTTAGGCCGGGCCCATAGTGCAAGCCGTCAGAGATCCAAAGCCCATTTTCCCGACTTTTTCGGGCTACCTCGGTAAGTGGGAAAGCGGGGTCAAAGCGGGCCCAAACGGCCAAACCGCCAGTGGGTTTTGAAAACTCGAGTACGTTTCCCAGTTCGGTTTTTAGCATTTCACAAAACAGGTCGCGCCGGCGGTGGTAGATTTTTTGAGCCTTTTTGAGGTGCCTGCGCATTTCACCATCCCGGAAAAGGACGGCCACTGCTGATTCGAGCAGGTTGTCGCCCTGCCGGTCAATGATGCGCCGTAGGTTGGCCATGGCTTCAATGACCTCCTTGGGCGCCACCACATACCCAATGCGCAGCGCTGGGGAAAAGACCTTGCTTAAAGAACCTACATATACCACATTCTGGTTCGTGTCGGCCGCGGCGAGTGGCAAAATCGGATTGCTGTTGTAATGGAAGTCGTAGTCGTAATCATCTTCCAAAATACAAAAACTGTATTTTTTAGCCAATTGCAACAGGCGCACCCGTCGCTCGGCGGGCATCATAACCGTTGTAGGGTGCTGATGGTGCGGTGTGACGTACACCATTCGGACAGGCGTCTTTTGGCACAGTTCCTCGATGGCCTCCACGTCGATACCATGTTCGTCCACGGGAACCGTCATCAGGGTTGCGCCGCTTTGTCGGATGATTAAATTGCAAGACGTGTACGACACCTTTCCCACCACCACTACTTCGCCTGGTTGGACAATACATTGCACGGCAAGGTGGATGGCCATCATGGTGCCGCGTGTAATCAACACATTATCAAGGTCAATGGGCAATCCGCGACTCTCTCTGAGGTAATCGGTCATTGCCTGACGCAGGGAGGGTTCGCCCGTGGTTTCGCCGTAAAACAGGAGATTCTTTCGAAACCCTTGGCGTAAGGCAGTCCGATAGGCCCGACTAAGGGCATCCCAGGGCGCGATGCGGACGTCGGGGAAGCCGTCGTTGAAAGAAAGCGCGTTGGAGCTTTTGACTAAGGGCAATTGCAGCAGCGGGTCGGCTTTGAATGGAAACCCGGCTTTTTTGATAGTTGGAGCTTCTGGGAGGCGTTTTTTGAGGGGGATAGGCTTTATTTCGGGTAGCTTTTGGCTCACAAAAGTGCCCCTTGAGTTTTGAGTTTCGAGCCATCCTTGGGCCAGCAACTCCTCGTAGGCTGCCACCACCGTTTTTCTATGCAGGCCAAGTGCATCAGCCATGGTTCGGGTACCCGGCAATTGAGCCCCCGCCTGGATGATTCCGCGGCGGATGTTTTCGGTGAGCCCGGAAGCGATTTGAAGGAAAATGGGGGTTTTGGCTGTTTTGTCGATTGAGATTAGGGTAGAGAATGGGAGCATAATCGTCTTGCATAAATCGGGTTAATAAATTGACAATCAATATATTAAAATGAAAATGGATTACACCCTGTGAAAATACATGTACCAATTCCATTCCCAGGTTACACCATGGTCTGCTGAAAAAGCCTGACTCCAAATGGGGTGGTCTGGGTCTGTTTTGTCCCATTGGAATTTTACCACAATTGCGTTTCCATTGAAAACATCCTTGGTATAAAAAGTGCCGGTTTTGCCGTCAAAAGATCCAAGGACAGGCGGGTCCAGTTTGCCAAAAACGCTATCCGCCCAATAAATACTCCAGAGTTTTGTAGCGGGATTGAACAGCCGCAGGCTCATGCCTTCAAATGGCTTTCCATCAAAAGTAGCCTTGAATGAATCGGTGTTTCCAAGTCCGAGCAAGATTTTGTGCATTTCCCCAATTGCCTCAAATTCAGTCCATTCAGAGCAGTTGTTTAATCTTGTGTTGAGCTTGCGGTTGTGGATTTGCCATTCTCCTTCCAAAAAGTCAAAATCATTTTGCGATGAGTTTTTGGAAGGGTGGATGTCTATCGCCCCGGCGGTTGTAAATTTTAAGGCAGTCATGTTGAATGTTTTTAGTTGATCCAATGGCTTGTTTAATGCTGACGAAGCAAGGATAGGGCAAAGGTCAAAAAGTGCTCCGTTGTGTCTGCAAAGATGGGTCGAAATCTGATGCCGGACTACCCAATATTTAAAAACCGGACGATTTTGATAGTCCAACACTCCCTTAATTTTGTGCATCGAAAACAACCTGAACTATGAAATTGACCGACGTTCCGCACGCACCTTCCTATTTCGACACCTATATTCATCAGGTAAAAGAAGCCGACCTGTCTGACGCGCTTTCGCAAAGCCTTGTTGCGCTGGATACGCTTGACTTTGAAAAGCTTAAGGCCTTGGGCGACCGTGTGTACGCTCCCGGGAAATGGACGGTTCGAGACCTCCTGCAGCACGTTACCGATACGGAGCGGATTTTTGCCTACCGCGCCCTTCGTTTTGCGCGAAACGACAATACGCCTTTGCCCGGCTTTGATGAAAACCTGTTTGCTGAATATTCAGGTGCCACCCGCCGACCTTTGGAAAATGTGCTGGAAGAACTGCGCGTCGTTCGGCAAAGCAGCATTCTGTTGTTCAATTCATTTGACGAAACCGCCTTGCGTCGAACAGGCGTTATGTTCAAGTTTGAATTACCAGTCATTGCGGTTGGCTTTACGCTCGTTGGCCATCAAAACCACCACCTCCGAATCCTGGAAGAGCGGTATTTCCCTATGCTGACAACCGCCTGAAATTAAGTTATGAAAGCAAAAACATCCCGCACCGAAGGCAGTCGATACTATCCCAAACGCTACGACGCCAATCCCGCCTCCCGCGATGCCATCCTAGATGAGGGTTTGGTTTGTCATGTCGCATTCAATATTGAAAACCAGCCATTTTTGATTCCTACGGCCTATTGTCGCGTAGAGAATACCCTTTACCTGCACGGCTCCGTAGGCAGTCATTTTTTTATGCAAATGGCTCGTGGCATCCCGGTGTGTGTGAGTGTGACACACGTGGATGCACTGGTTTTGGCCCGCTCGGTATTTAATCACTCCATGAACTACCGCTCGGTAGTGGCTTTTGGAAAAACCCGTCTGGTGGACACCGATGCAGAGCGCTGGTTGGCGGCCGAAAAATTTACGGAACACGTGATGCCCGGTCGATGGGCGGACGCCCGTCAACCGAGTGCGAGCGACATGAAAAAAACCATGTTCATCGCCGTAGAAATCGAAGAGGCTTCGGTCAAATTCCGGGCCCACGGGGTGGCAGACGACCCAGCGGATATGGATTTGGAGGTTTGGGCGGGTGTTTTACCCTTAAAACTCACTCCGCTCGCGCCCGAGCCCGACGAATCGGGTAGAGCAGGGGTGCCGATTCCTGAGTATTTGAATGATTATATAGGGAAGGGGTGACTTGAAGTTTTATTGAGGCGGTGACTTGAAGTCACCGCCTCAATATATCAGGGCATATTAGCTTGATTATCAATATAAAAATAACAATGCCACATTCCACCAACGCCCACTCCTCCATTGCTTTGACACAAAAAAACCAATCCCTCCTAAAATGGGTGTACCTGTTGGCATTGTCGCTAATCTGGGGCAGCAGTTTTATCCTGATCAAAAAAGGCTTAACCGGATTTGGGTATTTTGAAGCGGCTACGATTCGACTGATGTCGGCAGGACTGGCTTTTTTGCCCTTTGGTTTGAGCAATTTTGGAAAGATTCCCCGTGGACAATACGGTTATATTGTACTGACGGCCTTGCTCGGAATGTTCATCCCGGCTTTTTTGTTCTGTCTGGCGCAAATGAAGGTGCAAAGCTCCGTAGCGGCAATGCTGAACGGTCTGACCCCGGTGTTTACCTTTGTTTTTTCCATTTTCATCTTCCGAATTGGCTACAAAATCAATCAAATCCTGGGACTGCTGCTCGGGTTGTTTTGCGCGATTTTGCTGGCGATGGAACGTTCGAGTACAACCATTACGTTCAACTGGCATGCGGGTTTGATTATGCTGGCAGCGCTCTGTTATGGCTACAACATCAATTTGATCAAACAAAGGTTGTCGCATATCCCGGCCTTTGTGTTGTCGACAGTTACAGTGTCATTGACGGGCTTATTAGCTTTTTTCCTGGCTTTTTTGCCCAATCTGGCAAGTTACCACCCTTCCCAAATCGAATGGATGCCGCTTCTTTCTTTGATGACCTTGGGTGTGTTCGGAACCGCCATTGCCCAACTGATCCAATACAAACTCATCAAAGAAACCTCCGCCCTTTTCGCCAGTTCCACCACTTATATCATTCCAGTGGTGGCGGTTGCCTGGGGTATCCTGGATGGCGAGGCGTTTAACCTGGTTTATGCACTTTGTATTGCCGGGATTTTGGGCGCAGTGCTATTGATTCGAAAAGGGTAGTGAGAAACCCGTTTCCGGAGTCTTTGAACAAAATGGCGATATAAATTTCGCGCTACAATATGGAATTCCTCAACAGCACACCAGACGACCTGAAAACCATTTTTGACCTGTACGATGCCGCCATCGCGCATCAAAAAGCAGTTTCGGCCATGCACTGGCTGCCGTTTGACAAGCAAATGGTCCAGCAGGAAATTCTCGAAAACCGGCAATGGAAAATCATACTGGAGGGGCAGGTAGCCTGTGTTTTTGTAACGGCGTACACCGATGCGGCCATCTGGGGTGAAAAAGACCGGGACCCCTCGGTTTACATCCATCGCATCGTGACCCATCCCGATTTCCGCGGGCGCAATTTTGTGGGCGCCATTGTGGAATGGGCCAAAGGGCACGGCAAAACCTTGGGAAAACAATTCGTCCGCTTGGATACCTGGGCAGAAAACCTAAAGCTCAAGGAGGTATACCTCCGCAACGGGTTCCGATTTTTGGGCAATGCTGCTCCGGCCAACCCCACTGCGTTGCCGAGTCATTATTCTGGCATAGTGCTGGGGTTTTATGAGATAGGGATTGATTGAAACAAATGTAAGGCCAAAGAGATTCATACAATAGTCGAGTGGGTGGCACACCAGAGGGTGTTGTCGCCCATTTTTTTTCGTGCCCTATATTTTAACATAGAAGGGCCTCGACATCCTCGATGCCTTGTTGAAGCAGTTTTTTGACCTCCTTCAAGTGCTGGATTTTGTCTTCTATCTCCTTGATTTTGTTCGACAAAACGGCCTTTTTCTGATCTACTGTAAGCCGGTTGCCATGCCAGGCATCAATTAACTCCTTGATTTCCGATAAGCTGAAACCCACCTCCTTCGCTTCTTTGATGAGCTCCAGCTTTTCTACCACGTTTTCGTCATACCAACTGTAATTGTTGGATTTAACGGAGGTTTCCTTTCGACCTTCAAACAGTCCGTACCGCTCGTAATACCGAATGGTGTGGATGGGTATGTTCGTTCGTTTGGACAGTTGATTGATGAGCAACATGGAATTGTAAATTTTTTTGAAGTATAAACCATACTTCATACTTTATAGTCACAAAAGTATCTTATACTTTTGTGGCGAAAGAAAAATATTATTCAAAAAATGAAAAAAACAGTGCTTATCACAGGTACTTCGAGCGGAATCGGTCGAGCTGCCGTCCTCGAATTTGCCAAACAAGGTTGGAACGTAGCTGCAACCATGCGCAGCCCCGAAAAAGAAACCACTTTTAAAAACCTGCCCAATGTAAGGTTGTACGCGCTTGATGTGACGGACAACGACAGCATCCAAAAAGCCCTCGCAGCGGCCAAAAACGATTTTGGTACCTTGGATGTGGTGGTCAACAACGCAGGTTATGGGCTTGACGGCGTGTTTGAGGCCATGAGCGACGACGATATCAAAAAACAGTTTGACACCAATGTGTTTGGGCTCATGCGCGTGACCCGCGAGGCCATCAAAATCATGCGCGCACAAGGCGGTGGGAAAATCGTCCAAATCGCTTCCATGGGCGGACGTTTGGCGTTCCCACTCTACAGCATTTACCACGCAAGCAAATGGGCGGTAGAAGGATTCACCGAATCGCTTCACTATGAACTAAGCCCATTCAACATTCAATTAAAGCTGGTAGAACCAGGTCTGATCCAAACAGAATTTACGGGCACAAGTAGGCATTTTGTCAAACCTGCGAAAGACGATGCCTATGATGCTTATTTGGCTAAATTTGAAAAGGCGGCCAATGATGCCATGAAAAACGCAGAAAACCCCGATAAGGTGGCCAGAACCATTGTCAAGGCTTCCAATGATGATCGCAACAAAATGCGTTACCCGGTGGGTAGCCCGGCCCCAATGTTGCTCT
>JALHPW010000064.1:0-9768 GCA_022842255.1 Saprospiraceae bacterium
GTTGTCGTTCAATCTGCCAAATACGGGAAGTCGGTTGCCAACAATGTCTGGGAATGGTCAAAAACCGACCAAGAAGGCCATGAATCCCATCTGTACAACTACATCCACGGCTACATCCCTCCTGTTTGTGAGGGCTGTTGGAAACCAACTGGAGCGCACCCTACCCCGGCCTTATTGCCGTATTGGGGACGCGTGCGACCATTCATTTCCGATGTTTCCGACATCGCCATCAAATCGCCGGTTGATTACGACATAGCGCCGGGTTCTGCTTTTTACGCCGAGGCCATGGAAGTGTATTCTTTGTCCAAACCATTGAGCAAGGAAAACAGGTGGATTGCGGAATTTTGGAGCGACGACCTGCCGGGATTTACCTGTAGTCCTTCCGGGCGCTGGATTTCCATTGCCAACCAAGCCTTTGAAAAAGCGCGCCCGCCGTTCCCATTGGTCATCGAAACCTATCTAAAGACTGCTTTGGCGCTCTCCGACGCGAGTATTGTTGCTTGGAAAGGCAAGTACACGTTCAACGTGGTACGTCCGGAAACCTATATAGACCAACACATAAACGCCGATTGGACCGCCCTGCATGAAACCCCCTCCTTTCCAGCCTATCCTTCTGGTCATGCTGCGTTTGGTGCTGCCGCTGCAGAGGTGTTGACCGATGCTTTGGGGAAAAAGTTTGAGCTCACCGACCGTACGCACGACAAACGCCCGGAGTTTGCCAGCACCCCACGAACGTATAAATCATTTGCCGAAATGGCCCAGGAAAATGCCGCTTCCCGGGTGTTGCTGGGCGTCCATTATCGGATGGACTGCGTGGAGGGTTTTCGTTTGGGCAAACTGGTTGGGCAGAAAGCTGCGGGGCTGCAGTTGTTGCGCAAGGAGGCGGGGGTGATGAAGTGATGAAGTGATGAAGTGATGAAGTGATGAAGTGATGAAGTGTTTAGGGAAGATCAATTTTGACCAATTCAGTCATATGGCCTTTTGGGAATAATCAACCAAAACGGCTATATTATTTTGTGGCAAAATTTGCTCAATTATGAAAACGCTCAATGCTCTATTACTCCTGCTTCCACTTACAGGTCTTTTGTTCCAGTGTCAAAAAACAACCCAGGCAAAAGGCAAAGTTTTCAATTATGTATCCGGTAAACCAATCAAAGGCATCACCGTTGAAATGATTGGATATGACGGGCTTGTTGGGGATGGTGGTCCGCCTGAACGATGCGAATTGGTTGAAACCCAAACCGATGCCAATGGGGCATACAGTTTGGAGATAGGATGTTCTGGTATGGATAATGTGGAAATACACGTTGGCAGTTACTACCAACAATTTCAGAGCCTTTATTTCTTCTCCACCAGGTCTTCGAAATTGAGGCTTGGAAAATCCAATGAAATAGATTTTGAAATCGACTCGATTGACGGTAGGCTTAAGTTTGAAATTTACAATTCCAAAAGTGTTGGTGATAGTGTTTATGTAAAACTCCATTGTAACGCCATTGGAGAACCTTTTTACTATTGCGCAAAAGGTAAAGCCCAATATGTGGAAGCGGGCTCGACGCAAACCCAGTCCTGGCCAATCACCGCAAATCGATATGTGAGGTATTATTGGGACACCGTTCCATTTTCTGATTTCAATGCTTCACACGTAGACTCAATATTTTGCAACCGCAACGATTCAACCATCTGTACCATCACGCTTTAACAACATGCTCAAAATATACCACAATACCCGCTGCGGTAAAAGCCGTAGTGCTTTGCAAATCCTTGAAAAATCGGGCCATCCCTACGAAGTGGTGGAGTATTTGAAAAACCCGCCAACGGAGACCGAATTGCGCGATTTGCTACGCTTATTGGGTAAAAAACCGCTGGAGCTCATCCGGCAGAAAGAACCTGTGTTTCAAGAACATTTCAAGGGAAAAACCTTTTCTGAGGAGGAATGGATTAAAATCATGCTCGAAAATCCCATCCTCATCGAACGCCCCATTGTGGTAATGGACGGCAAGGCATGGGTAGCCCGGGATGAGCATAGTTTGGCTGAAATGGAAGCGTCGCTTTAGCAAGGAAGCTGGAATAATTGCGGCGTAAAAGTCTAGAAGCGATCGCAAAAGGTTGATGAGGTTGATAAAGTTGATAAAGTTGATAATTACACTCAAAAGGCAGGAATTGTCCACTTTTAGGATGCAATTATCAACTTTATCAACCTCATCAACTTTATAAACCTTTTCCCTCCAATCCACCTTGCCATCGGCTTGAAAGACTAACTTTGCATCTCAAAGTATTTTTCAGTCCATGCATACCACAAACACCAACCCGGAAGCTTTTGGCTATTTCGGGCCCGCCTCCATCACCTGGCAACTTTACAAAGAATCGCATATACTGACCGGTGGGGTACGGGCCTTGTTGCTCCAGGTGGCACATCCCTCGGTGGCAGACGGCGTGGCCCGGTACAGCAATTTCAAGGCGGATCCCTTTGGTCGCGGGTATCGCACGTTTGCGGCGATGGCGATGATTTATTTTGGCTCCAAAAGCCAAGCCGAACAAACGGCCCAACACCTTTGGCGAATCCACTCCGCCATTCGCGGCGAACGGCCCCAGCCTTATTTGGCCACCAACCCCGACTTGCTTTTGTGGGTATTGGCTACGCTTACGGAAACCACGTTACAAGTGTATGAGCGTATGCCCTTGAAGGGCTTGCCGGCCGACTGGCGGGAACGTTTTTACGAGGAAAGCAAGGTGGCCGCAGGATTGTTGGGCATCCCCAAAGAAGCCTATCCTGCTGATTTACAATCTTTTAAGGCCTATTTCAAAAACATCTTGGAAAGCGATTGGCTGGGCGCGCAACCGATTTGCCGAGACGTGGCACAAGCCATCGTACAACACCGGTATGCGCCCAAAAGATTAGCCAATTTGCTCGCTACGGGTTGGTTGCCCGCGCCCTTGTGCGAACGCCTGGGCTTGAATGTAGAACCAGACGCCGCGCTAAAACTGGCGCGCTGGTTTAGGAGGTTTTACTGGTTTTATCGCTTGATTCCCAAAACCTTGCGTTATGGACCGGCCTATCACCAGGCCCACTACCGTATCGCAAAAGCCATGGGTGAAAAACCAACCCTCGCCAGTCGTTTTTTCAATTGGCTAGGCAAACGAGTGAAATTGCCTTTGGGACTTTCGATTTAAGAATTACGATTTAAGAATTACGAATTACGATTTGGGAATTACGAATTATTTGATCCGAAGCAGGCATAATTCATCCCTTTCTTCGGATCAAATAATTCGTAATTCCCAAATCGTAATTCGAAATTCGAACCTCGTCACTCGTCTCCTACCAACCACTTCTTAAACTCCGAAGATCGTTCCGTGCTCACGATGGTTTCCAAGTCGGTGGGCGGTTCAAGGTCCACTTTGACTCGACTTTTGGAATACGGGTGCATTTCTTTGATGGCCTCTACGTGGATGATGAACTGCCGGTTGATGCGAAAAAACACCGCCGGATCGAGCAGGGTTTCCAATTTGTCCAAAGGATAATCTATCGGGAATCGCTTGGCCGTACTGCGGGTCACGAGGAAAGTGATTTTGTCCTTCGTATAGAAATAAGCGGCATCGCTCATGTCCACAAGCCGGAAACTATTGCTGAACCGAATCAACATCCGGCGCAGGTAGTTGTGTCCGCCTTCCTGTTGTCGCAAGGTCTGGAGCAACCCCGAATAATCGGCCGGCACGGGGTTTTGAAACACCCGTTTAAATTTGTCGATGGCTTCTGCCAACTCATTGACCTTGATAGGTTTGAGCAGATAATCTACTGCATTCACCTTGAAGGCCTTGAGCGCATACTCGTCGTAGGCCGTGGTGAATATGACGGGGCTTTTGATTTTGATATGTTCAAAAATCTCAAAACTGGCCCCATCGGCCAGGTGGATATCGAGCAAGATAAGGTCGGGCTGCGGGTTTTGCTGAAACCACCCAATGGCAGCCTCCACGCTATCCAGTCGGCCTACGATTTCAGCCTCTGGCACAATCTCGCCCAGCAGCTTTTCCAAGCGGCGGGCAGCAGCATTTTCGTCCTCTATCAGTAGTATTTTCATTGCAGCGTATTTGAACCACATAGAGCACATAGTTCACATAGTATGTACCCAAAGCCTATGTTTTCTATATGCTCTATGTGGTTATAACTTAATGGGAACCTTTACGGTAAAGAATGCCACATTGTCTTCCACAAGGACCGGTCTTTCGCCCAAAAGTTGATAACGGTTGATCAAGCTTTGAAGACCGAAATGGGTACTTGGTTCGGGTTTTATCTTTTTTTGAATGTTGTTGCGCACGGTGATGTAACCATCGTTTTCTGAAAAAATTTCCACTGTCAGCGGTTTTGATGCGGATATGACATTGTGTTTTACCGCATTTTCCACCAACATTTGCAAAGCAAGGGGCATGATTTTCCCTTCGGTGCCATTCAACCGCGAAATCAGGCGGTAGCCGGTTTCGTAGCGTTTTTGCAGCAAAAAGCTAAAGCTATTCACCAGCTCCATCTCCTCCTGCAAACTGATAAAATCACGCTCCCGGTACACAATTATACTTCGGTAGAAATCCGAAAGATGTTCCACATATTCCACTGCCACGCGTGGGTTTTCTTCGATGATGGTAATCAGCGTATTGAAACTGTTGAATAAAAAATGCGGGTTAATCTGGCTTTTCAGGGCCTCAAACTGCGATTCTACCCGCTCTCTTTTTAGTTGAGCCTCTCGTTGCAAACGCATCTCCCGATTCCGTATAAACGCCAGCATCAAGCCTCCCCCCAAAACCAAACTCAACACCACAAACCACCATTGTTGCCAAAAAGGCGGCTGTATCACAAACGACCAGGAAGCCTCCGGCACTTTCTCAAAATTCCCGTGTTCACTAGTCTGCACCCGAAAGGTGTAGCGACCAGGCGGCAAACTCGGGTACGAAGCCAGATGGTCTTTGGAAACCTTCCAATCCGGGTCAAAACCCTCCAGTTTGTAGCGGTAACTCACCGCTTCGGGGTTGGTAAACCACAGTCCGGCGAAATTGAAAATGAAATAATTGTCGCTGTAGGCAAAATTCGTGGTGCTCAAAAAATCCACCGATTTCAGCAGCACCGACACCGCCGTGATGCCCGGTTGCGGGTCGTCCACAAAGGTCTCATCAAACGCCGCAGCGCGCAGGATACCTGATTTCGAACCCATCCAAACATTGCCCTGCGCGTCGCTGCAAAGTGCGTTGAGGTTGACCACCGTGGTAGGCGCCCCAATACTGGCATCACAAAACATGAGATGGTCTACCCGATCCGGATTCAGCAGATCGAAACCATCCTCATACCCAATCACAATAAGCCCGTTCCCATCGGCTGCAAGCCCGGTGATGCGCTGGCTGTGCAGACCGTTTTCAATCGTAAAATGCTGAAAATCATTTCCATCAAAACTAAACAAACCCTCCTTGTCCGTGCTGAACCAAATACGCCCGCGCTTATCTTCCGTAATGCAGTAAATCGTTTTCAACTCCGTTCCTTTCGCCTCCGTGATGAAGCGCAAATTTCCATTTTCCATCAGGGCCAAACCCTTTCCATCGGTACCAAACCAAACCCGTCCTTGGCTATCGGAAAAAACCTTGTACACGTAACTGGTACCCAATTGGGCTTGAACTTGCAAGTTGCCATGCCCGCCCATACTCAGGGCCGATACACCGCCCAGCGTAGCCAGCCACACTTTTTCATGGTCGCCGCCAATGCTCAGCACACTCCCATTGGCCAAACCCTGCTTTTCTGAAATCTGCCGAACCACCCGACCCTGTTGGTCGAGTACAAAAACGCCGTTGCCAAAAGTCCCTGCCCATATTTCCCCACTGGGCGATTCCCACAGGGAGATGACGTTTTGGGACAACACCTTTTTGAAACCAGCAGATGCGGTGAGACTTCCTTGATGGAGGTTTTGCAAAAAAAGGCCTTCCTGACAGCCGGTCCAAAACCGATTTTGCCGGTCGGTGAGCAAGGCCTGAACATTGGAAAAGCCAGCTTCCCAAAAACCAAACCGGACATTGGCGGAATACAAAGTCCCTTTGTCTAGCACCGACCACAGCAAGCCTTCCCGGTCCTTACAGAGCGAAAGCGCTTTTACACGGCGCAATGGATGGGTTTCCGGCAATGGATAGGCTTCGCGTGTAATCAAATCAACCCGCACCAAGCCGTCACGGAGCGTCCCAACCCATAGTTCGCGGCTGCCAAAAACAGCCAAGGCGGTCACTTCGCCAAAGCCCCAAAGTGGTGTTTTAAAGGTAGGGCGGAGCGTATTCGCATCAAATTGCTGCAAGCCTTTTTCCTGGGTTCCAACCCAGATATTTCCCTGTATATCCGTCTGTAAGGCGGTCACAATTTCGTCGATAAGCCCTTCGGCGATGCCCAGGTTTTGCACCTGTTTTTTGCCCATTTCTGGCATGGCACAGATGCTAATCCCTGCATCGGTGGCGGCCCAAATCCGGCCTTGGGCATCGGTCGACAAGGCGTATATATCGTTGCTGGCCAAACCATCATCGGCGGTGTTGAACTGATAGAGCCGGTTGTTTTTCCATACGTACAGCCCTTCCCCATAGGTCCCAAACCAGAATCCGCCCGATTTGTCGGTAGCAAAGGCGGTGATTTTTTCGGAAGGAAGCCCTTCCTCGATTTCCCAAAGTCCCAGATGCGGGGCATATTTTTTTTCATCCTCCACGTTGCCGGTAAGCGCAGGAGGGAAATTTCCCGCAACCGGCACCCGGCCGATAGCGCCATGGCTAAAACCCGCCCAAACATATCCCTGCCATTCAAACAGTGCGGTAACACTGGCGTGAGCAAAGGTATCGGCCAATCCGATGGGTTGAAAAGAAAGCCCATCAAAGCGAAACAGCCCCTTGGAAGTACCACACCAAATCCAACCCCGACTGTCTTGCAGCACCACAGTCATTTTCGAGGCCCCTAGTTCTTGAGCGATTTGGGGACGGAATACGGGGGTTTGGGCAACAAGGATGCTGCGGCAGGCAATGAAAAGGACGATGTAAAAAAACCGGTTCAAGCAAATTGTTGAATGAAGGATTATGGAAGTAGGTACTGTGATGGAAGTGATTTTAATGATTTGAGTGATGCAATTATGTGATTTTAAGATGATTATAAAACCCCTGCATTCAAAATCACTTTGCGTTGACTATAGAGTACACGTTTTGAAGGTTTAATGTCCACTAGCTTGCAGTTCCGCTTCGATACTCAAGGACACCTCTTCGGCTATTTTTTGATGGACAATATGGGGAATGCTGATGTTGTGGTCGGACAGCGGCACGGTGAATTGGGAGCGGACGAAAAGTTTGTTTCCGGCCACTTCCAGTTCGCTGCGAATGATACGCTCTTGTTCTATCCCATGTGCCATGAGTTTGCCTTTTGCCCGTACGGTATACTTTCCATTCACTTGAAAATCAATCTTTTCTATGATTTTCCCCGTAAAACTAACCCGGGGGTATTTCCCGCTTTCCATGTAGTTTTCGTTAAAATGCTCGCGTTGTAGTGGGCTGTTGAACCCCGCAAAAGAATTGGTTTCTACCGTCCAAGCGAATGTATTGTTGGAGGGGTCAATCGCGCCACGAAGTTTGTTGCTACGCGCTTGAATCAGTTCGAGCGTCGCCTCTGATTTGAAAAAGACCTTTCCATTTTCGCAGCGGTAAGGGCCAGCCATCGGAGGCGAATGAAACATGCCCATGCTACATAAAAGCACTGCCGGGGCAAACAGGAGCCATCGCATTTTAAGATTCATAGCCAGTGGTTGTGATGGGTGAAGTTACGTCCGAAGATGGTTTTATACCGAAGAAATAATCGCTGAACGAGCAGAAAACCCCTCTGAATAAGGGTAAAAATCAACTGAACCAAAGCCAAAAAGCCCTGTTAATAAAATGAGTTGTAAACCTTGTACGTCACTTTCAACGCAATATTCCAATGACAAAATACCTATTTATCGCCATTTGCTTGCTCCTAGCCATTTCCCCTGCATTTGCCCAAACAACCCCAACGCCCCGGTCGGTTCGATTTAGCCAGGAACTTGGGCTGGATTTTGCCCCATTTATCCAAGGGCAATCGGGGGCAAGTTTGGTGTACAAATACAGTCTTGCCAAAAAAGCGGACGTGCAGCCCAAAAAGCGCCTTGCACTGCGGCTTCAGGTGGGTTATTACGAAGAACCTATTAATGACGCAGCACTTATTGGCAATACAGGAAGCACTACTTTTTACCATGAGTATTCCGGGCGTACCAAACATCAATTGCTGCGTTTGGGCATAGAAAATCAAATCAGCAAAAAGAACTTCAGGTACTATTTTGGTGCTGACCTGGGTTACCGTCGCTGGACGGGATTGTCTGATAATCAGAGTGTTTTGTACACGAATGGCCAGCCATCCGTTACGGACAACTGGCAGGGTGAAACCACCGCCAATGTTGTAGAAGCTTCTGTGTTGGGAGGGGTCAATTATTTTTTCCTGCCAAGGTTGAGCGTTGGCTTGGAAACCAACATCTCGGCGGGCATGGAATATTCCAATGTCCAAACCATCCGAAATGGCAGCACCACAAGTGCAGGCAACAGCACCCTTTTTGAAATTAAAATCCCACTTATCAGTCTTTTGTACCTAAGCTATCATTTTGGGAAATAACACCCCTACCCCTTCACAAATTTCTGGACAACCCGGCCCTGCTCATTTTCGACCACTAAAAAATAAAGTCCAGGCGGACAGTTACCCAGCACTAAAGCCCAGGTGCGCTCATTCAATTGGGAAATTTGAACCCGCTCCATCCTGCGGCCCAAGCCATCCATCACGGTCAAATGGGTTGGGCTCGCCACTTCATTGATTAATTCCACCCAGATATTTTCCTGGGCAGGGTTGGGGTAGGTTTTCAGCTTCAATGCCGGGAGTTTACGGTCAGTAGTCGCTAAAATATCGGCTTGGAACGCCACCATGGAGGTATGGGTTTCCCCATCCATGACTTCGAAAAAGGGGGTTTGGGCAAACGAATTCAAGCCAAAACCGGGTTGTAGCGACAAGGGCACGGCATTGGTCAAGAACACATAAAAGTAGGCGCCAGGTGGCACATTTTCAAAGCGGTATGCGCCCAGTCCATCTGAAACCCGGACTGCCCAAAACGATGAGTCCGCCTCGTGCAACAACACCGTTACGTCTTGCAGACCCGATTCCCCCAAGTCGAGGACATCATTGGCGTTTTCGTCCAGCCAAACCTTCCCAACGAGTGTGGCTGGCACAAATAAATCAATCGGGTACAATTGACGTTTGGGAATCACCGCTTTGGGCGTATTGGGGCTTGTCCAGAAAAGGGCCACATTCGCCCCACCCCCGATTTCCATATACTGCAAGCGGATGGGGACCTTGACCCCGGCTTGGAGCGTGATGTTGCCTGCATGTTCGGTTCCTGCCTGTGGCACCCATTGATCGATCAACAAACTATCCCCAATCCAAAGCCGGCACCCATCGTCCGAATGCACGGAGAAGGTGTATTCTTCATTAAAAATCGGCTCCACAAAGCCCGACCAACGCACGGTAAATCCATCTGCTGGAACCAGATTGGGAAACGGGGACGTATTCCCCCAGTTAAAATTGACCACCGCGTCAATGCGCGTAGCGGCCGGTGCTTCATCCAGGTCAAATTCAGGGTCAATAAAATACTCGCCGTACAATCCTGTGCCATTGCCCAAAAGGTATCGGGCGTACTCCGCGTGGAGCGTCAGCCCGGGCGTGTC
>JALHPW010000064.1:9778-12931 GCA_022842255.1 Saprospiraceae bacterium
AGGCTCATCAAATACAAAAAGCGTATCGCCCATGGTCATTCGACTGGTAGCTTGGGCAATCCGCTGCTGTCGTATCAATCCTTCAAAGGTATAGGGCATGGGACGTAGCACTCCGTCGATGTTCGCAGGCAAGCCCAGCGGACCGTCGATGTTGACCGTCGTTTTTTCAGGAAATATTTCAGTGAATACCGTGCGCTCAAGCCCCTGTAAATCGGTGGCTGTTAAATAAATCCGGTACCAGGTGTTCGGACTGGTTTCGCCCGTAAACGGAATGGAAAATTCACCTTCTGATATTCCAGTCACTGGCGCAAGTGCAGGATGGGTATGGGTATCGTGGTGAAAATCAACCCGCCAACGCAGGCTTGAAGCGGGCAATGCTCCATCCTCCAAATCGTTTGCAATGCCTTGAAAATGAATCACATCGCCCGCCTTGTAGGTTTGGTAGACCAATGGTGACTGTATTTGTGGTTGAGGGCGCTGGTTGGCCGTGACGCGCAAAACAGCCGCGCTACTGGTATCCCCGCCCTCAGCATTGGTGACGATGCAGCGAAACTGCGAACCGTGGTCGCTCAGTTGCACCTGATGGATGTCGAGCGTAGGTGTTTCAGCCCCTACAATATCCAAACCATCCCGCTGCCATTGAAATTGGAAAGGGGGCGTTCCCAAAACCTGCGTCTCAAAACGGGCATTTTCTCCCACCGGCAAAAACACATCCTGCGGTGGGACGCTCACAAACGGCGCACCCGAACCCGTGTAAAAAACCCGCCAAAGGGTGCCATCGCTGGTGCTTGTGTTGTCAATAATGGATCCGCCGCCAATCCCGCTCCGCATCAGGTAAAAGAGGTCGCCCGAGAGCGGGTTCACGGCAAATGCCACGGGTTGTTTAAGTCCGGTAGCAAAGGTGTCGGGCATTACGTTGGTGTTTGGGTCGAGCATCCTGACAATGCCATTGCAGTAGTCGGCAAAGAAGAATTTATCGACATAACCTGTTGGAAATGAAGCATTAACCGGGTTATAGAATGCCGCACCAACAATAGCACAACCCTCCGCATGGGCATACGCGAAAAAAGGGTCTTGATAATTTGGGGGCGGAATTTGGGCTGCGATGGGACCTTCGATTTGGCTCCAACCGTAATTCCGGCCGGGCATGATTTCATTGATTTCCTCAAAGGCGCCTTGGCCAACTTCGGAAACAAAAATCCGCCCAGAACCAGGTTGAATGGACACCCCAAAAGGGTTGCGGAGGCCATAGGCAAAAATCGCGCGGGCCTTGCCGCTGAGTGTATTGTAAAAAGGATTGTTGGTTGGGATGCTGCCATCTTCCCGGAGCCGCAGGATTTTCCCGAGGGTGATGTCGAGCGATTGGCTGTTGCTGCTTTTGCCCCCATCGCCTGTGCCGATATAAAGGTGGCCATCCAAACCAAAAGCCATTGCTCCGCCATTGTGTATTCCAGCAGTAAGTTTATCACAATTAAACAGTACCTGCTCGCTGCCTGGCACCGCAAGGTTCCCATTGATACGCACCCGACTGATCCGATTAAAATTGGAATCGCGAACCGAATAGTACAGATAAAGCCAGGGTTGGTTGTCAAAATCAGGGTGCAGGGCGATGCCCGCAAGCCCGCGCTCGTTGTAATCATCCAACAGCAGTGAAATCACGGGGTCTGGAAGCAGCTCCCCCGCCTCATTGAGCAGCAGCACCCGACCATCTTTTTGGGCGAGGTAAAGATTCCCGTGATGGTCGAAAGCCATGGCCGTGGGGTTCAGGCTGTCGGCCAGGATGGTCTGGGCAAAACCCGTTGGCAGGGTGGGATTTTGGGCAATTGCATTGGCCCAACCCAACATGACCAAGGCAACAAAGACCAAGGAAATTGCATCTATGTGGTACTGTTTTCTCATTTCGGAACCAATTTTTCTATTAAATCATTGACAATCAATCATTAAAACCAGGCTATACGCATGTTTTCTTTTTTCAAACCCTTGTTGATACTGCTCGCCATGCTTGTTTTTTGTACCCAAAACGCGCAGGGCCAAAACAAAACAGTTCCGACCTACACCAAAGAAATCGGCCTAGACTTTGCCCCATTGGTGTATGGCAAAACAGGACTTGGATTGGTCCTCAAAAAAAACATCGGTTCGTCCAAGGGGCAAAAATGGACCCGCCAAAAGGCACTTCGGGGTTTGTTTGGCTATTATCAACACGAGTTAGACCCCATTGTCGACCAATTTAGCTCCGCATGGTATAGCCAAAGAGACTCCATCCTTAACGACCAAACCTGGGCCTATCTGGTTGTTGGCCTGGAACAACAGCATCGGTTCAAACGACTTCAGTTTCATTATGGCCTGGACCTAGGGTATTGGCAAGGAAGAGTAAAAACCAAAGGCTATCAAACGACTGCTGAGTTGGGGAGGCCCCCTGCCAACTTTTTTTTCAGACAACAAAGGGCCATCAGCCAGCTGCATATTTCCTGCTTTGGTGGCGTCAGCTACGGATTGACCCAGCACCTGGTGCTGGGCACCGAACTGAGTATTCCCTATATCCTGCAATATTCAAACAAGGGCGATGGGTACTCCAATTTGAATGGAGGGGATTTTTATGAGAAAAGGTTCCTGACCACCTTTGGCACCGAATGGTTCCGATTGCTTTACCTGAGTTATCGGTTCAACAGTTGACCTCGGTTTAGAAATGGAACCCGTATCCAAAAAACACCGCCTTCATGCCAAACACACTGAAACCCGACAACACTACGCCCAACATGATGAGCAGGAATGGCACGTAGACCAGTTTTTTCACGATGCGATTTTCCCACTTCAAATGATGCATGAGTGGCAGTAAGAGGAAGGCCAGGCAGAGTCCCATGAACGAAATTTGGAACATCACCAAGGCAGCTACACCAAACGCCAAGCCCGTAAAAATCTCAAACCCTTGCACCATGCGGGTATCCGGGTGGCTTTTGGCTACCAATTGCTGCCAACTCGTCCGCAGACCGCTCCAAAAACCGCTCGACTTTTCCTGAGCCGTGTGCTCTTGCTGATTTTGATCGCCGGTAACCAAAAAAGTAGCTTTACCCGAAACCATGTAGGCCAACACCCCAATGCTCGAAAGCGGGGTCAAAGCCGCATACATCGCCGTGCTATGGCTCAAAAACCGAA
>JALHPW010000065.1 GCA_022842255.1 Saprospiraceae bacterium
TAAACAAAAAATATTTAAAGCGTTGCAATCGATTGATTTGCAACGCTTTTTTATTGCCTAAACACCTACTTGTTTGCCATTGTTTGTTTTTTATTTGCGCAGTATTTGTACCTACCTTGTACCTTTACCCCGTCATTGTACCCAAACGACACCCCTTGGGAGAAATGATGACACACATTGACACACTTTGAAACAGTATGAGCAGCGAGATTCGGGTACAGCGCATTTGTGAACATTGCGCCGAAACCTTTGAAGCAAAGACCACCGTGACGCGGTTCTGTTCGGACTACTGCGCAAAGCGAGCCTATAAACTACGCAAGCGAAAAGAACGTATCGAAGCAAGCGAGCAGGAAACGCGGCAAAGTGTACGCCGCCCGATGGCTGAAATTCAGAGCAAGGACTATTTGAGTGTAGAGGATGTTTGCGACCTGTTCGGGGTAAGTCGTTCGACCGTGTGGCGACTGTGTAAGGCGGGGCGGGTGAAGTCGGCAAAGATTGGCCGCAAACGTTTCATCCTTCGCGCTTCGATTGACCTACTTTTTAAAAATTGACAGCAATGTATTTTCAGATATGAATACGACCAAAGTCTTTTTGCGGGATAAAAAATTATCGGGTGGGCGCAAGTCGCTTTACCTTGATTTTTACCCGCCCATCATTCACCCGGAAACAGGCAAGCCAACACGCCGGGAATTTTTACGCCTGGATGTTTGGGAAAAACCCAGAACAGAAATTGAGAAGACCCATAACAAACAAACCCAGGCACTCGCTGAAAACATCCGCGCACAGCGGCAAATTGAAATCCAAAATGAGCAGTACGGGCAAATGGCCGACATTAGGCGGGGGGCTGATTTCGTTACCTTTTTCCGACAATTGGCCAACGACCGCAAAGCAAGCAACCGCGACGGATGGATGAGCGCACTAAACTACCTAGAAACCTTCACCGGGGGCAGCCTGAAATTCATTGATTTGGATGAGCAGTTTTGCAACCGATTCCGGCATTACCTTTTGACCGCACCAAGCAACCGCACCAAAAACCAACCGCTTGCCCAAAATTCAGTCGTTTCGTATTTCAACAAATTCAAAGCCGCCCTCAAACAAGCCTTCAAATCGGGCTACCTCTTGCAAGACCTGAATGCCAAGGTAGAAGCCGTAAAGCCCGCCGAAACGCACCGCGAGTATTTAAGCCTGGAGGAATTGCAAGCCCTTGCAAAAACCGACTGTGATAACCCCACCCTGAAACGCGCCGCTTTGTTTTCTGCCCTTACCGGGTTGCGGTTTGCGGACATTCAAAAACTCAAATGGGAGGAAGTGCGGCAAAGCGAGGCAAGCGGCCACTACCTACAATTTCACCAACAAAAAACCGGGGGGGCTGAAACGCATCCTATTTCAGAACAGGCTTTTGGATTGTTAGGCGAACGGGGCGAACCAAGCGAAACCGTTTTTCACGCCCTGCACTATTCCGCATGGGAAAACATAAAACTGAAACGCTGGCTACTCGTTGCCGGGATTACCAAGGACATTACCTTTCACAGCTTCCGCCACACTTATGCCACGCTCCAACTTTCAAAGGGGACGGATATTTTCACCGTCTCCAAAATGTTGGGGCACAAGGATTTGAAAACAACGCAGATTTACGCAAAAGTGGTGGATGAGAAAAAGTGGGCTGCTGCTGATAAAATCAAACTTGACCTTTAACCCATCGGTTGAACAGTTGCATTTTTTGCAACTGTTCGGAAATTCCGAATAGTTGGGAGATTCCATTTTGGGCAGTTATTGCACTTTTTGCAACAAGTGAAATTTGAGCTGTCAAGTATTCCTTGACAGCTCGAAAAGAGGGTAAAGAGCTTCATCGAATAAAATAAAAAACCCGCTCCAACTTTCGACGGCAGAGCGGGCAAACGTTCACTTTCTAAACGAATAAAAAATGAATCCATTTGAGCGCAAATTTAGAGAATTTGCCCAAAATCTCACTGCAAAGAATGCAGAGGGCAACGCGGCGCACATTGCCGCCAAATCAGGCGAGGTATTCGCCGACAAACCCTTTACCCAGGAATTTGCCACCGTCTACAAAATTGCCCAATGGGGGCAGTCCGTTGCGCAGGTCGTGACCTTCCTCACGACCGCCGCTTTGGGAGTGTATGTGTTTCAGCACATTGTCCCGACGTGGTGGGGAATATGGATAGCCGTCCCACTTGGTTTGCTCTTTGCTTTTGGGGCAGAAAAAGCCAAGCGTTCTACCTTGGCAATATCGAGCAAGCACATTTTGAAGTACAAAACCTTTGGGCTTGTCGGCGTTATGGCTGCCCTGGCCATGTGCATTTCTATTGCAGCCGCCCTGCTTGGTTCTAAGGAGTTGCCGGGGCTTGTCTATCCTATGCCCGCCCGCGCCATTGACCCCGCCGCCGTGGTTGCGCTCACTGCCGACATTGACCGGGTGCAAAGCGACATTGACCGGGTGCAGTCCAACCTACGGAGCGAAAAGAATTGGGTGGCCGAAAACCGCACCCTGCCAAAACTGCAAAAGGAGCGCGCCGCCCTGGTTGAAAAACGGGACGCGGCCACCACCGCCGCACAAGGTCGGGGCGATGCCGACCACGCCGAAGCCCTGGCACAAAGAGCGGCGAAGGTTGAAAAGATGCAGGTCTATTCGATTGGGGCGGCCATAGTTGCCGAACTGGTTTTCCTGCTTTGCACGGGCTTTGTTTTTTACTACCTGTTTAGGCACTACGCCGAAACCAACCACGACGAAGGCCCCGACACACACGACGCACCCGAAGCGGCCAACCTCGCAGCCCAACCCGCGCCCGTAGCAACCTCACAAGCCAACGGCCACCAAATCAGCACGACCAACGGCCAAGCAATCCAGAACGCTACCCGCCCGCTCATAGGCTTTGCTTACGCAAACCGTAACGCGCCCGCACGAACGCAAAACGTAGTTACGCAAAACGTTCACAGCAACCAGCGACTTTGTGAGCATTGCCAGACCGCCTACACACATGGCCACGCCCGGCAACGGTATTGCACTGAGGTTTGCAGGGTAGCGGCATGGGAGGGACGCACAGGCAAGACGCTGAAAAAACAACGGGCAAACGCCGCCTAACCTTTCACCGGGGCAAGGGTTGGCCGTTCCTGGTTGACCCTTGCACTTTCAAAATTGATGCACATGGAAAAGTACAAACTAACACCTGCCGAAATTGAAGACCTGGAGAAAAAGGGGTTGAGCCGGGAAGAGATTGATAGTGCCGACCAGGTTGTTTCCACCTATGAGAACTGGTTAGACCCAAACTATAAAATTCGGAATTTTTCAAATGGGATAGACTACTGCTACCGCCTCGAAAATGGAGACTACTCCCTACAAAAAGGGGAAGGGGTTTTAACCTTATACATCCTGCCTGAAATTGAATGGGAGAAAATAAAGACACGAAAAAGCGAAATAGTAGAGGGCTTTGTTGTGGCTTATGAGAATGCGCTGATTGGGTATTTTGAGAGCCAGTATTTCCCTTCGCTGGAACGAAAAAAATTAGTGGAAGGAGAATTAAGCCGAGTTGAAAAACTGCTTTTTGAGTACAATGAAGATTTCACCTATCGCACGTTTGGAGATGGGCTATGGCTAAGTTTCTACACCTATCGCCAACAGAAGAACAAATCAATGTGCTACTGGTATGAACGGTTCTGCACTAAAAAAGAAGATGCAACGGGGGCTGTTTCACGATACCACTCAGCACTAAGCGCAAATGAGTTGAACAATAACAACCCTGACCCCTTGCACTTTATAGTGGCCGCGCTTGCCTTTAATCGTTTCAAAAAATATCTGAATGAAAGATTAGAAGCAGAAAAGCCAACTGCACTGACTTTTGAAGACTGGCAAAGCGGCAGCGAAGATTGGAAAAACGTTGACTTGCAGCCATTGGAACAGCCTATTAAACTGCCATTTGAACGGTATTTGGCTGAATTTGCGAATGGGCAATTCAGGTATTACAGCCTTTCGGGTGAGGAATATCAAAAAATAGCCGCCGCTCGAAACGCTATTTTTGAAAAACAGGTTGCTCTTTTCCTCAAAGGCAAAATTGATGATTTTGAGCAAAAATTTTCCACTTCGGGGGATAAAGCAAGCCTTTTAGAATTGGAATTACTGAAAACCAACCAGATTTTAACAGATAAAAAGCTCTCCGGGGGAGGTGCTTTCCCTAATCCGAATGGTGGCGCAATCTTATTAAACCGTTTGGAGGGCATCCCCTTAAAAAAGGGTGAAGATGAAAACACATTTCCATACTGGTACAATGAACTGATTGTGCAGGGAAAAGATGCCCGCACATACATTGCGCCAAAACACAAACGCGATTGGAATCTGCACCATCCAATTGCTGTTCATGTGCTTTATCAATACAAACTGTTTTTGGAAAATCGTTTGAAGGCATCCTTAATGCCGTCGGCAGAACCGCAACAAACAGCCAAAATAAAGGCGAAGGCATTAGAGCACCTTAAAATCCTTAGCGGCCTTAATGTGCATGGGCGTAAAATAATGCCCGATGATGACTTCCTACGATTGGAGGGCTACGTTAAAACCATGATTGAAGTGGGTGGGCTACCCGATGAAATAGCCCCCATTTTGAGGGTTGATTTTCCCAATGGCCACACCCGTTATTTATTTCGGTGCATACACGCTGAGCAGTATGCCGAAAGGAAAATCCAAGAGCATTTCATTGATTTTCTCCATACTGTTTTCCCTCAATTCACAGGAAAAAAAGAGACCACCAAGCACAAATTTGGAGAGCAGCCGACAACGTGGGAAAGGGATTTGGAAAAAATGAAAGGTGGATAGTATGGTGTACGGATGGGGGGGATTGGTGGAATAGCTTTACACCTATTTTCAGCGCGTTTTTTCACATATTCCTTTGTGCCAGCAATGGCCTCAAACACATTGCATAGCACACATGGACAATCCATTTCAGCCAATTTTTGAGCGTTTAGGAAGTATCGAATCGCTACTACAAAGGCTTCAACAAGACAGAGACAACGCACAGACAAACACCCCCACCACTCGCAAAATAATGTCCCTGGCAGAGTTTTGCGAGTATGCGGGGTTAAGTAGGCAAACCGTTTACAAACTGACTTCGGGGCAAAAAGTCCCCCACAGCAAAAGAGGTAAACGCCTCTATTTCGACCGGGAAAAAGTGGACACTTGGCTACTCGAAAACCAGGTGGCCACCCATTCAGAGATTCAGGGAAAAGCAGACGATTATTTTTCAAGCAAACCAGTTCGGCGACGTGCGTAGTAACACGCTCGCCCGGCCAACTTCATTTCTAAAAACAAAAATGCCCGTCGCCGTACCAGGGCAAAACGGGCAAAAAATCTTAAATAACATGGGCAAAGATATTACCCAAATCGCACCCCCGCAACAAACCACAGAAACCAGTTTGGCCGATGCCGCCCTGCAATATCATGCCGCCGGGTTGCGCGTCATTCCTTATTGGAACGACCCCGACCCAAAAAAGCAGTTTCCAGCATGGGCAAAGTACCGCGAAGGGCAGACAGCCGAACAGGTGCGCCAATTGTTCGCCAAACCTTGCGACCGGGTGGCAATTCTCACAGGTGTTGGGGGTATCGAGGCAATTGATATTGACACGAAACACGACCCACAAAAAACAATCGACCAAGAATTTTTCGACCTGATACGCGAAGATGAATTGGCCGCCGCCGCCCTCGAAAAGTGTGTCAAGGTGCGCACCAAGTCGGGCGGCTGGCATATCCTCTACCAAGCCGACAACATCGAGGGCAACCAAAAATTAACGACCCATGAAGGCTCAAAGGAAGCCGTTATTGAGACGCGGGGCATTGGTGGCTTATTATTCGCCGCACCGTCGCCGGGTTATGAAATCCAAAGCGGATGTTACACCCAAATTCCGCACATAACCAACGATGAGCGCACCGCACTCATAAGTATAGCCCGGTTGCTTTCTGCCCGCACAGATGCCGAAAACGAAGCCGAAACAGGAAGCGAAACCAAAGAATTTACCACCGCCACAGAAACGCCGTGGGATGCATACAACGCCGCACACGATGCACAGGAAATTGCCGAAAAGTACGGGTGGCGGACGGTGCGGAAATCGGGGGACATTATTTACCTCAACCGACCCGGCGCACAGCATCCGCAAGGGGTAGATGCTGCCATACTCACCACACGGGCAGGGCAGCGGCGTTTTTACCCGCATACCACATCAAGCGCATACAACGCGGGCAAGTGCTATTCACCCTTTGCTATGTACGCGGTAGAGGAACACCAAGGCGACATAAAAGCAGCCGCCCGCGCACTACGGGCGCAAGGCTACGGCAGCCCCGCCAATACACCACAAAGGCGCAATGCAATAGGGGCAGACGGCGACAACGGCACAAAAGAGCCGGAATTTCACAAAGACCTTTTTTGGAAAGATGAACCGTGCTACCGTTGGCAGACTTACACCATATCGAAAGGCACGGCCACGCCTGGCAAAATTGAGCCGATAGCAAATTTCATCATTGAGCCGCTTTACCACCTTTCCGACCCGCGAAGCCCAAAACGTGTTTTCGCCGTTGTCAACGTTCACGGATGCCGTGCCGTCGTGTGCGCCCTGGTGAAAGAATTGGCGAGCCTCGACGGTTTTAAAGCCGTAGTGGAAAGCAAGGGTAATTTTGTGTTTTACGGTTCGGCGCGGCAATATTCAGCGATAAAGGAAGTGTGGTTTTATTACGAAAAAACAGCCGTCGAGGTCGGCACTTTGGGCTACCTGCCCGGAACTACCCTTTATGCTTTTGCCAATGGCATTTTCGATGGTACAGCCTTCCTGCCGATTGATGATTTTGGCATTGTCGAGGTGGGCGGAGTGCGTTATTTCATTCCTGTTTTCAGCGCGATTTACAACAGTGATGAAGGGATGTTCCAACACGAAAGAAAGTTCGTTCACAGCCCTGCCAGTGTGGTCACATTCGAGCGTTGGGCGCGGCTTTTCTGTGATGCCTTTTCAGAAAATGAAAACGGGCGCATTGGTTTGATGTTCGTTTGCGCGTCCCTGTTTCGCACCTTCATTGCAGCACACGCCAATTTCTTTCCCATGCTGTTTCTGTTCGGAATGAAAGGCACAGGTAAGTCAACTTTTCGGGATTCGATGTTGTCTCTTTTCGGCCAACCGCAAGACACGGTTTCGTTGGGAAGTGCGAGCAGCCCAAAAGGATACAACCGAAGATTGGGGCAACGGCGCGACACGCTGCAAGTATTCGAGGAATACAAAAACAACATTGCGTTACCGCTTATTGAAATGCTTAAAGGGGTATATGACCTTATCGGCTATGAACGCGCACAAACCACCAACGACAACCGAACGCACCATACACCCGTGCTTTCGGCAGTCGTGGTGGCAGGGCAGGAATTGCCCGTGAAGGAAAACGCGCTTTTCAGTCGCATGATAACGCTGGAATTTCTGAAAACAACCTTTACCGATGAGCAGGAAGCGGCGTACAACGAACTGGCAGACCTGCAAAAAGGTAACGGTGTGACAGCCGCCACGCTCGAATTACTGCGCTACCGCTCGCACATCGAGGCCGCTTTTGTGGTTGCTTACCGGGAAATGTGCGCAATGCTGAAAGACGGCAAAGCCCCTGCCGATTTGTCGCCCGAAGACGCGGAAACAGATGCACGGCTGCCGTATAACGTGGATGAGCGAAGCATCCACAACACCGCCCTTTTGTTGGCAGTGTACCGCATCCTAGAAAAACATTTAGCCTTCCCGTTTACTTTCGGAGAACTGAAAGAAACGCTCGTTTCAAAACTCAAAATGCAAGTCGATATTATGAACAAGACTACCGAAGTCTGCCAGTTCTGGCAAGCTGTTGAGGTGTTACAAGAGCAGTTCAAAATAATAGAGGGCACGGATTATAAAATAGAGGCGAGGGGTAAAGAGACTTGGATTTTTATCTACCCAACTACCGTCTTTGCGGCGTATGGAGACCACCAAAGGCGCACGGGCGGCCATGCACTCGACGCGGCGACTTTAACCCGTTACCTCAAACGTCAACCAGGATACAGACCTGCGAAAGACAGGGCGGACCACGTTGTGCGATTATCGGAAACGAGCGGTTCTAAGCAGAAACGATGCCTTGCCTTTGAAGTCGGTAGCACTCAAATATTTTGAAAATGATTAAAACGGTTTTTTACTTGGTAACAGTGGTAACACTTTCTTTTTTTTACTTTAAACAATTGATTATTAAACCTTTAACCCGTTACCAAAGTGTGACCAATGTGTTACCAGTGTTACCAATCTATCCACAACAGAACCGGGGGGCTTGGTAACAGTGGTAACGGGTTGGTCACAGAAAAACAGTGTAAGCAATTGATTATCAAACCCGTTACCAGTGTTACCACTGTTACCATGAAAAAACAGGGTTTCCCCAAATGATTTTTTTGAGCCATGACCACAACGACTTTTCGCGTACCAATCCCCACCGTCGATTTCCGGCACAACCACAATGCCACGCAATGAAAAAGAAAACCACACACCCCACCATCACAGACTTTGCCGACACCCACGACGGCAACCAGGCAAAAGCCGTGTACCTCGCAGCGATTGAAACACAAACCTTTGCCGACCCGGTGCAACCCTTGCAAACCTTTACCATCCTGCGCACGGCTTTGATAGCCGTATCAAAGCACCCGGCCAAAGTGATACCCGTTTTCGAGCAGCACACTACCGGGATGACGGACGCGCAAAAATTGTTCATAGCCGAAAGAGTCAAGTACTATTTTACCAATACAGAGTTTGGAATCAATGGAAACGAAGAGGATGAAGAAGGGGTAATTTTGACCGGAATCACCGGGCCGCTACGCGCCTACATTGCCCGTTTAGAGCGAACTTCCCTACCGCAAGTGGGCGACATACGCGCCACGCTCAAAGAAGTATTCAGGAAAGAAATGGAACGGCTACCCCAAGTCCTTGCCACCTTGGATGACAAAGACCGCCTGAATTTCCTTTGCAAATTGATGCCTTTCGTATTGCCAAAGGTCGAAGCAGTAGCCGCAAACAAGGGCGAGCCAGGGGATTGGGGGTAAAGCCGAATTTTTCTTCTCTACCGATTTAGTGCGGTTTCAAAAAAAAATCAATGGCAACAACAATCGAGGATTACCGTAGATTTTCCATTCACGACCTGAAACGGTTGGGGATGCTTAGAGACGATTTCAATGGTTCAATGAATTGGACGGAAAACGGAAAACCCGTTTCGACCATAGGCTTATTTGTCCGCTTGTCTGGCAGCACTCCAACGGTAATACTGCAATACACGATTACACAGACCGGGGAAGGGGTGTTGGACTTGGTGAAACTCCGCTACCTAAAAAGCAACCTACCCGGCCACACCGGGGGCTATTGGATGTTTGTTTGCCCCGTAACTGGCAACCTTTGCCGGGTGTTGTACCTGCACAACGGGCATTTTATGAGCCGCAAGGCGTTGCCAAAGGGCGTTATTTACAAGTGCCAAACTTGCACACCTGGTTTCCGAACGATTGGCCGCGTTTTTGATTATGAGGACGCTGTTGGCAAACTTTACGGAATCTTGCTGAAACCCTATGGAAAAAAGTTCTACCGGGGCAAGCCTACACGGATAGTCACGCGATTGTTTAATAAAGAAAGGAGGTGCGATAAGGCATATAGGGGTTGGAGTTTGCAGCAACGGCGGGGCAAGTGAGGGGCAGTTAACGCCCCTTTTTTTATAGGTTTCGGAAATATCGGAAATTTGGCAGCCGCTCCCTTTTTTATAGGTTTCGGAAAGTTCGGAAAGTTCTCTTTTTTAAAGCTTTCCCCAATTTCTCCAATTTGGCAAACTGGATGCCAGCAACCCATCTACTTTCCTACAATCTCCCCACGTTTTTCTTCCCCCAACTTTTCAAGCTACTGGTTACATTTGCCCACCGCTCACACGCTTTTCAAGTGCGCAGAACAATCTAACCCGATAGTCAAGCAATGAACCTTACCCAATACGTCCAAATCCTCAACACCCGCTACCAAACAGGAATTAGCCGCGAACACAGCTATCGGGGCGACCTCCAAACCCTGCTTTCCGTACTCTTGCCGGACGTGCTGATTACCAACGAACCCGCCCGCATTGAGTGTGGCGCACCTGACTACATCCTCACCACAAAGGACATTCCCGTTGGCTACATTGAGGCAAAGGATATTGGGGTTGACCTGGCAAGCAAATCCCTGAAAGAACAATTCGACCGTTACCGCGCCTCACTCAATAACCTGGTTTTTACGGATTACCTCGACTTCCATTTTTACAAAGACGGCCTCTTTGTTACGAAAGTCGCCATTGCCGAAATCCAGGGCGGCAAAATCGTTGCCCTGCCTGAAAATTTCGATACGTTCAACAGCCTGTTTAAAAACTTCGCATCCACCATTTCGCAAACCATAAAGAACCCCACCAAGTTGGCCGAAATGATGGCAGGGCGGGCAAAATTGATGGCTGATGTCATTGAAAAGGCTTTGAACGCAGACGATGAAAGCAAAAGCAATTCAGCCTTAAAAGGGCAAATGCAGACCTTTAAAACCGTCCTGATTCACGACATTACAAACAGGGCGTTTGCCGACCTCTACGCGCAAACCATTGCCTACGGGATGTTTGCCGCCCGCTACCACGACCCGACCTTGCCTACCTTCAGCCGACAGGAAGCGGCTACCCTGATACCGAAGACCAACCCCTTTTTACGGCGGCTGTTTCAGGACATTGCGGGCTTTGACCTGGATGACCGTTTGGTTTGGATTGTGGACGAATTGGTGCAAATCTTTTTGGCCTCCGATGTGGCCGAAATCATGCACAATTTTGGCATACGCACCAAACAGGAAGACCCGGTTATCCACTTTTACGAAACCTTTTTGGCGGCTTACGACCCGGCTTTGCGCAAAGCCCGTGGGGTATGGTACACGCCCGAACCCGTGGTAAATTTCATTGTCCGTGCGGTGGATGATATTTTGAAAACGGAGTTTGGACTTTCGCAAGGCTTGGCCGACACCTCAAAGACAAAAATCAAGGTAGATGTGCAGGGCAAAAAGGTTGAAAAGGAGGTTCACAAAGTACAGATACTCGACCCAGCCACAGGCACAGGCACTTTTTTGGCCGAAGTGATAAAGCAGATTCACCAAAAGTTTGAAGGGCAAAAAGGGATTTGGAGCAAGTACGTAGAAAATGACCTGATACCCCGTCTGAATGGGTTTGAATTGCTGATGGCGAGTTATGCAATGGCACATTTAAAACTGGATTTGCTGCTAAGCGAAACAGGGTTTAACCCCACCAAAGACCAACGTTTAAGGGTGTACCTCACCAATTCCTTAGAGGAAAGCCACCCCGACACAGGGCTGTTTTCCCATTGGCTGAGCGATGAAGCCAACGAAGCCAACCAGGTGAAACGGGATGCGCCTGTAATGGTGGTATTGGGAAACCCGCCTTACAGCGGGGAAAGTGCCAATAAAGGGAAATGGATAATGAGCCTGATGGAAGACTATAAAAAAGAACCAGGAAGTAAAGAAAAACTGAAAGAGCAAAATTCAAAATGGATAAATGACGATTATGTAAAGTTTCTCAGATTAGGACAATATTTCATCGAAAGAAAAGGAGAAGGAGTTTTGGCATTTATCAACCCTCATGGATATTTAGATAACCCTACTTTCAGGGGTATGCGTTGGAACTTGCTAAAAACTTATGACAAAATCTACACAATAGATTTACACGGAAACGCAAAGAAAAAAGAAACAGCACCAGATGGAAGTGCAGACATAAATGTGTTTGATATTGAACAAGGTGTTTCAATAAATTTCTTTATCAAAACAGGAAAGAAAAAGCCAAATGAATTTGGGCAAGTATTTCATTTTGACGTATTTGGAAAGAGGGAATTGAAGTATGATTTTCTAACTGAGAATACTCTAATATCAACTCAATATCAAAAGTTAGAGAATATTGCACCTCACTATTTTTTTACTCCAAAAGACTTTGAAGAGAAAAAAACGTATGATAAAGGATTTTATCTGTTAGAGTTGTTTTTAGAAAACTCATTAGGAGTGTTATCTAAAAATGATGATGTAGCTATTTCATTTGACAAATCCACACTCAAAGAACGAATTGAAAATTTTACCTCATTAACTGAAAGTGAAGTAAAGAAAACTTACAACATAAAAGATGATAGTCGGGACTGGATTTTGTCAAAAGCAATGCAAGATTTAAAGGAAAATTACAAAGCAGAAAACTATAAACATATCGCATACAGACCATTTGACAATCGCTGGACTTTTTTCACAGGAAAACCAAAAGGTTTTTTTGCTTATAGCCAAAATCGGATTATGAAAAATATGAAAAGTGGGAATAACTATGCTTTAATATCAGGCAGACAAGGGCAAGCAGTTGGCAATATGCAATGGAACTTATCCTTTATTTCAAATTCAATTTCTGACCAAAACATTTATTATCGTGGCGGTGGTTCTGTTTTCCCACTTTACTTCTACCCTGAAAACTACGGACAACAAACCATCGGGCAAACAGTAGAACGTACCCCCAACCTAAACCCCGCCATAGTCCAGCAAATCGCCCAAAAAATCGGGCTGCAATTCACGAACGAAAAGGAGCAAGACCCGGCCACCTTTGCCCCCATTGATTTACTGGATTACATCTACGCGGTTTTACATTCGCCTACCTACCGCGAAACGTACAAGGAATTTTTAAAGATTGATTTTCCCCGTGTGCCGTATCCAAAGGACGCGGCTACCTTTTGGGCATTGGTTGCCCTGGGTGGGGAGTTGCGGCAAATCCATCTTTTGGAAAGCCCCATAGTAAACAAGTACCTCACCCAATACCCCGCCGATGGGGACAACGTTGTGCGCAAAGTGAAGTACGAAAACGGGAAT
>JALHPW010000066.1:0-4413 GCA_022842255.1 Saprospiraceae bacterium
CCGGAAAATCCGGTGGGTTGTCCCATTGATTTTGCCGACCGTCAGACCACATCAAAAAACTGAGACAAAAAAAGCCACTCGCAAACGGCGATGGAAACGTTGCCTGCAAGTGGCATTCAACAGGATCGTCTATTGGGTTGTATTGAAAGGGGATAGCTGTGGGGGTAATGTTCTGACCTGCGTTCACAACCGTCTCATTGTCCGCCACAACGGCAAAAAACAAGGTGCCCGACTGATGGGGGGGTGAACACAAAAAGACCCTCATTTTCAGCCAATTGGTATTTTCCAATTCCCGTAGGGCTAGGGATTCGTGGGGTAGCGGAACTGTCAAGCTGTTCTTTGAGCGCAGCGTTACCGTATTCAAACTTGTGCAATCGCCCGACAAAAACAGCATCATTGGTGGAACCAAACGCATTGGGTTTGGCATACACCCCATACCAGTCTGGATAGGGAAATTCCGTTTCCCAGACCACCCATACCTGGCCATCGGCATACCAGGCGCGGACGTTGGTTTGGGCATTAGCAGATACCGAAAAAAGCAGCAAGAGTGTTATTAGGATGTTTTTCATGATAAAAGTTGGTTGCTTATCTAACAGGGAGGCTCCATTCAAGAAGGCTTCATCATTGCCGTACAAAGCGCCCCCAACCTCGTTCTGTTTGAAGGAAATAAAGCCCATTGGGCAGATTTTCAACATTCAACTTCCCTGATTCGGGCGAAGGGTTTTCCAAAACAAGTTTTCCGTTCAAATCAAAAATGCGCACTGGGCCAATATTTTCTGGCAGGTTAATCCAGCCGCCTGTGGGGTTTGGATAGATCTTTAAGTGCGTTTCCGATAGTTCTGGCGTGGTGCTGGAAAAGGAGCTGCAGGGGTTGGAGATAAACGCAAAATCGGAAGCCATGAAATCTGTGTGGTAGTGGTGGCTGGTCCACATCACCGAAAGTTGGTCGAGCACAAACTGACGTTGCGGCATGGTGAGCGAAAGCACCACGGGCCAGTTGGCAGGGCTGGCAATCACGGCGGCCTCAATTTCTCCTGGCGACTTGCTAAGGTACCCACCTGCCCCAAAACAGCCATTCGCAACCAATTCATTGTGAATGGAGTAGGAAAGAGACGTGTTTATGCCAGGCAATCTTTTATACCGTTCCGGATAGGCAGGGGAAGGGCGCAACAGGTAAAATTCACTGCAAACTCCGTTGTCGATCAAGGTTTGCCAGTTTTCATAGGCCTCTACAGCCCCCTGAACGCCTACGTCTGGGTGATTATCCAGCAGGTTCATGCTGAAAAGCAAGGGCGCTTCGGTTTGGTCAATGATAAGGCCAACTCCGGGGGCGCAATGGGTAACCCCTGCCCGCCAGCGCAAAACCGCGGCCAAAACGGTAGAAAAAGACCCCCCTGCAGAAAAACCAGCCGAAGCCTGGGGAGTATCCCAACCCATTTTACCCCGGTGGATGAAGGTGTCGCGGATGGCCCGAACATTGGCGATGTCCACGCTGAGTAGACTATCCGGGTAATAATCGTACCGCAAAGCCCCATCCCCATTGAGGTCGGTGTTGGTGGTAGATTCGTCACTTTCTGTTACAATCACACCCCAGCCATTGGCAATGAGGTATTTCACAAACTGATACTGTTCATACTCACTACCCGCCCAGCTACTCGCCGAGCCGCCTGTGCCGTGCCAAAGCCAGCAAACCCCAAGCGGGGGCGCATTGGAAGGGAAATAACTGAAAACGCGTTTTAGCCGGTCCCGGCCCATGATTTGTTCTTCCGTGAGTGGGTAATTGGTACCAGTGGGCAATACCTTGGTATTGGAAGCGATGGTTACGTTTTGGGCCGGCATGATGACTCTGGTGTGCCACTCCATGGGTCGTTCCAAAAAACTGGTGTCGCCCGACCAGTGACTGAAAGTCCGGGCCACCCCCCATTCTTCGGCCCAGATGTGGATGGTGTCGCCAGCAGCAGCCTGTACACTTTGGGTGTACCCGTTATGGACATTAAGCTGGTAAATTTGGGAATAAAGTGGATAAACCACCATGGATAGACCCATGGCCATTAAAAGGGTAATCGATTGCTTCATCTTATAACAATTGACGGTGAACAAAAGGAATCTTATGACTGCCAACCCACGCCCAGGTTTAATCCTGGCCGAGACCAATGCCCCCCCAATGACTCAATGACCCACAATGACCAAAATGACCCCGATGACCAAAACACCCCAGCAACCCCGATGACCAAAATCACCTACCCCCAATGCCAAAAATGACCGAATTTCATTACTTTTGCGCCCACAATTCTCCACAATCATGTCAACCTACCGCAACGAGCAGGAAATTATTCAGCAAGTGCTCAAGATTTTTTCTGCTCAACTGGAAAAAGGTGGTTTCCGCAAAACTCCGGAACGATTCGCCATTTTAGAGGAAATTTACAAACGCAACGACCATTTCGACGCCGAGGCATTGTACATCCACATGAAAAACCGTAGCTACCGGGTAAGTCGGGCAACGGTGTACAACACCCTGGAACTTTTGGTGAACTGCGATTTGGTGAAAAAGCACCAGTTTGGACGCAACCTCGCCCAATACGAGAAATCATACGGTTACAAACAGCACGACCACGTCATTTGCGCCCACTGTGGCAAAGTGGTGGAATTCTGCGACCCGCGTGTGCAACAGATTAAGGACATGGTAGGCGAACTGCTCAATTTCAAAATATCCCACCACTCGCTCAACCTGTACGGTGTGTGCGGGTCCTGCCAGAAAGAAATCGAATTCGGCATCGTTCGCAAACAACCCAAACCCGTAGAGGATGAACCGGGATGGGGGGATTGAGTTGGTTGATTGGTTATTGATTGATTGGTGATTAGTTGACTAGGACTTCATGCCCCCAATTAACCAATAACCAATCAACCAATAACCAATCAACCAATAACCATCATGCAAGAGACATTCACCATAAAACTCCCCGCTTTTGAGGGGCCTTTCGACCTGCTGCTCTTCTTCATCGAGCGGGACGAACTGGATATTTACAACATCCCGATTGCAAAAATTACAGACGATTTCTTGGGCTACCTCCACCAAATGGACGAGTTGAGTGTGGACATTGCCTCCGAGTTTATCGTTGTGGCCGCCACGCTCATGCGCATCAAGGCCAAGATGCTTTTGCCCCGAAAACAGGTGGATGAGGAGGGAAATGAAATTGACCCTCGGCGCGAATTGGTGGACCGGCTGCTTGAATACAAACGCTATAAAAGTGTGTTGGAAGACCTACGCCGGCTTGAGGAAGTCCGTGCGTTTATGAACCCACGCGGATATGCTACTGCCGAAATCCGGCAACTTGCCGACCAAGCCCTCGCCGAAGCCGAACTGGAATCCATCAGTTTGTACAAACTGTTGCGGGTGTTTGAACGACTGGTGAACCGTTTTGAGGAAGAGCAAAAAACCAAACGTGTGCACACGGTGTACAATTTCAGCTACACCATTCAGGAACAGCGCGCTTATTTGGTCAGCAACCTGAAAAAAGGCGAAAAACGCGATTTTGAGACGCTATTTCTCGCACTCGACAATCGAATTCATGCAGTAGTAACATTCCTCGCACTCCTCGAACTACTCAATGCCCAAGAAGTAGTGCTCATTCAGGGAGAAGGGTTGAATAATTTTTGGTTGACCTTGCCTGAGTGAATTTGTCATTGGGGTCATTGCGTCATTAGGGTCAATGACTCAATGACCCCAATGACTTAATGACCAAATTCCCCCTCACTGCCATTTCAAAGTCTCCACCATCCGGTTCAAGTCTTCCCGCATGAACGCCACCACGGGCGCGAGGGAGTCGGGGCGCGCCACGGTGTTGAAATACAAGGCGCCCCGCACAAAATGTTTGGTTGAATCCGTCAGAAAGAACTGGTAAGAAGAGGCCGCTGGGCCTTCCACATTGAACACCACCCCATGCACATGATCGGCAGGGCGATGTACGGGTTGTTCGTCGATGTAGGTCGCTTTGACCGTGTGCTTGTTCGTCATCTCGAACGCATCCGCCACGAACTTGTCAAAATCCGAACGGGAATTGATCGGGTAGTAGCTACAATAAATCTTTGCGTTCAATTGCGGCACCACGATGTTGAACCAGCACTCATCCTTGGGTTTTTCGTCAAAATAAGCAGTGTCCTGCTCGATTTTTGCGTATGCTGGCTGGTCGAACGTGAAATTGCAATACCCCGCCTCAAAGGGTTTGTAGGCTTTTTCTGGGTACACCACACGCGGATAAGCACGGGGTTTGGGTACAGGGGTGTAGCTGTCGCAGCCCATAAGCAGGGACAGGCAGCATGCGAGGGCAGTTATAGGGAAAAGGACCTTTTTTTGCATAGGAGTGTTTGCCTTGGAGCGCTCAAAGGTACGTGGAGGAATGATGTGTGCGTGAT
>JALHPW010000066.1:4423-12916 GCA_022842255.1 Saprospiraceae bacterium
ATTTACGATTGGTGATTACATGATTGTTGATTTTTGATGTAGCAGCCCTTGCTTAGAATACCTGGAAGTGCAATGAAAGCCCCCCCCATTCGAAAAGAACCTATCTCCGCAAGTTCCAAACCTTTACCCGCTGCTCATACCGCGTCCGATTGATTGGCCAGGCATCCTTATCCAAGGAGCCCTCGAGTTCTTCTCCCAAACCCTTGAGCAATTGCGGAAAAAAGTCAATCTCTGTGGTCTCCTCCACCTTATCAATCGAGCAGGCAAAATCCATGACAGGCTTGTCACTTACTTGATTGGGCAACATGAACGCAATGGCGCGCTGCTGGTCCGGGGCAAGTAGTACCTTGTAATACGCTGCAGGTACCGTCACCTTACTAAAGCCGATTTGAGCTTTGGCGGGTTGTGTCAGCACCGGCCCAGTCACCACATACAGGTGTTTGAACCGTCGTGCCCAATCGCGGGTAAGTTCTTCGAGTTCGCGCCAGATGCCCATGTTGAATGCTGGGACTTGTGGACTCATGTTGCTCATAAAAAACGTCTCGTCGATGGCCGCAGCATCAAAAGCCATATCGGCGGCAGGGCAGAGGTGTCCTTTGTCGTAGCCGCTCGAAGAGTAGTCGCGGGGTGTGGCGCTTTCAGTACGCACCGCTGGGTCAGGCCGGAAAGTGTTGGGGCGCTCGGCCCAGTTTTCGTCGAGGCGACTGCGGGTAAGCTCGTAGGCTACCCATTCAGCCTGTTCGTGGTCTTCCGAATAGCCGAGAGCAAACCAAGTATGCCGCACCACCTCGCCAGCAGATGCAGGTAAAATCTCTTCCGAAACCTGACTTTCCTCCTGTGTCTTCATACTTGGAGCTTGTGACTTGTCATCGGGAATTTCAATCGGTGGCCTGGTGTCCGTAGGTTGAGCAGATTTTTTACCGCCAAACTGATTGAACAGAAAAAAAGCTAGGCCCGCCAACGCAGCGAAAAGGCCCGTTTTGAAAAGAAAGCCGCCTGAGTTGGAGGAGGAATTGCGTCTTGCCATGTTGGGTTTTGTTTCGGCGAAGGTAGGCAAAGCTTTATTTTGCCACAAAAAGTTTTTTTATTGGATGTTTTGTGTTGCCACGAATTACACTAATTTACACGAATGGGTGACCACTTTTAGTGTAAATTCGTGCAATTCGTGGCTAAAAAACTTTTTGTGGTAAAAAACAGCCTCTAAGTGATTATCCATAATGCAGATACGCGGACTCGCTGTAATTTTACCACCTTGGTGTAATCTATACCACATAGGGCACATAGAACACATAGCTATTCAGCTCCACCCTATGTTTACTATGTGCCCTATGTGGTAAAACTACACCAAGGGGAAAAAACTTAATTATGCGGTAATCCAAATACCATGAGCATCGTCATCCGAACCATGACCCCCACCGACTGGCCCGCCGTAGCCGCCATCTACGCCGAAGGCATCCAAACCGGAAACGCCACCTTTCAAACCGAAGTGCCCGACTGGGAGGCCTGGGACAAAGCGCATTTGCCCATCTGTCGCTTTGTGGCGGTGGTAGAGGAAGTTGTGGCCGGTTGGGCAGCGCTCTTGCCCGTGTCTGCGCGAGCAGTTTATGCCGGCGTGGCAGAAGAGAGCGTTTATATTGGTGAAAATTACCGCGGACAAGGCGTAGGCTCGGCGCTCTTGGCACATCTGGTGAGGGAAAGCGAGGCAAATGGATTTTGGACCTTACAGGCGGGTATTTTCCCCGAAAACTTGGGCAGCATCCGGCTCCACGAAAACTGTGGATTTCGAGTGCTCGGGCGCCGCGAACGGGTGGGGAAAATGGGCAATGTTTGGCGTGACACCCTTTTGCTGGAGCGACGAAGTAAACTTGTCGGGCTGTGATAGCACTGGAAAAACCCCTTAATTTTGCATCAAAATACTGCGTTATGAAATTTTTGCCCCAATGCATTTGCCTACTGTTCTTGTCAAATATGGCAATGGCCCAAGGCGTACAATTCGAACACGCCAGCTGGGCAGAAACCCTGGCCAAAGCCAAAACAGAAGGCAAACTGGTCTTTGTAGACGCAGTAACCTCCTGGTGCGGCCCCTGCAAAATGATGGCAAAAGAGGTGTTTCCCGACTCCACAGTCGGCGCGTTTTTCAACCAACATTTCCTGAGCATCAAATTGGACATGGAGCGCAGCGAAGGCATCGACGTTTCCAATCGCTACAAAATTTGGGTCTATCCAACCCTACTCTTTGTAAACGATGCCGGTGAAGTACAGCATCGTTCGGCAGGTTTTCATGGCCCAAAAGAGTTGATGGCCTTGGCGAATGTCGCCCTCGACCCAATCCGAAATCTTGCCGGATTAGAGCGTCGATATGCCTCGGGCGACCGGCGGCGTGAGTTTTTGCTCCAGTATTTGGATGCCAAAGCCACCGCGTACGACCCCGATGCGGGCCGCCTCGCCAATGATTTTTTAAAAACAGAAGAAGACCTTGGAACACCCGAAAACATGGACCTGCTCATGCGGCACATCGACGACCCATATTCCAGGGGCTTTCAGTTTTTGTTAAAAAATCGCCCCAATTTTGAAGAAAAATATGGAAAACGGGAAGTAAAAGCCAAAATCGAAACCGTGTTCGAAGGCTATTTGCAAAGCCATCCGGGCTTGCAACTCGGCGAAGTACAACGACTCTACGGAACCGTTTACCCCGAAGGCGGCGAAGTGCTGGCTTCCCGCTACCGCCTCGATTATTACCGACAAAAGGGCGATTCCGAAAACTTTGTCCGAACAGCCCTGGACCACTATTCCCGCTACCCTTCCGACGACCCCGACGAACTGAACGAAATGGCTTCTATTTTTTCGGAAGAGGTGACAGATGCAGCCGCCTTGCAAACTGCGCTGGGTTGGGTTGAAAAAGCCATTGCACTACAGGAAACCTCCTATTATCAATACACCCGTGCTAAGGTTTGGGCCAAAATAGGAAAGAAAAAAAACGCGCGCCAAGCCGCCAAACGCGCACTAGAACTAGCCAAAATTGAAGACGAAGACCCCAGCTTGATTGAGGAGTTCCTCGAAGCGCTGAAATAACAAGGTACGAATTACGAAGTGCGAATTGCGAATTACGAAGTTGGACATACTCGAAAATACCTGCTAAAACCAGGCCTGCTTCGGATCAGAACAATCGTAATTCGCACTTCGTAATTCGTACCTCGATACCTATTGGCACCCTTCCTGAATCGCTTTCGAAAGGTCTGGGTCGAGCAGCAAACGATGGTAGGTTTCTTGATTGTGGCGCTCGTTTTCTTTGTTCGTTTGTCCTTGAAAGATAAAGTGCGCGAGACTGAGCCAGCCCATTTTTTCGGCAGCGGTCAACACGCGGCAGGTGTTCATTTCGGGCGAAACTGCGGGGTTGTTTTTTTGCTCTGCCTGGGTGGCCAACTTTAGATAAGTCGTTGTGGTACTGCGTGTTGGTTGAAAAAAATCTACCCGATGCACCTGTGGGTCGCTGGGCAGGTAAATGGCATCAAACTCATCGCCTTCGTTAAACGGGAAGCCATTGGGCAGGAGGATAGGTGTGGAGGGTTTCACCGCAAAATCGCCCTGCTCCATCAAACTATCCACGGCCAAAAGTGCGTAAGTGATTTTTTGTTCGCCAGGTTTTTCGCCTTGTGCCAAGTGAAGTTTGGCCACCGTTCTTTTGCCTTCCATGCTCAGGCGCTTCATGTTCTCCTTGCTGTATTTGCTGACAATGCTGGTGGTGGCCATTCGTTTGGATTCCTGTCGCTGGCCAAACCATCGCAGACCCAAAAATGCCAGCGCCAAAACCACTACCACCCCGCCCGCCATGAAGGCCATGTACTTCCGGGTTCGGCCTTCCTGTTCCCGCCGGAGTTGGTTTCGGGGAGTATTCACTTTTTTATTGACCCGAAACTCATACCCAAATGCCCCGTCTTTTTTGTCTAGTATGACCTCACAGAGTTCGTCTTCGATAAAAAACGAGTACATTTTACTATCCTTCACCGAAAAATCAATCTGCATCACCTTCAAGTTGCAGTGGATCATCACATGGCCCGAACGGTCTCCGTGGTACAGCCCCACGCGGTGGCGGCCTCCAAAATCGTCGAGAAAAACCCAGTTGATTTGAGCCATATGTAAGCGATTTGCGAGTTGGGATTTACGAGTTGGGATTTACGATTTCTTTGACCCGAAAGAGCGATGAATCATGCATTTTTCGGGTCAAAGAAATCGTAAATCCAAAATCGTAAATCGTAAATTCAAGCGCTTTTCTTCCCGCGCACCTTCGGTCTCCCAATACTAACATATTGAAAACCAAGGTCTTTCATCTGCTCGGTGTCATATACATTGCGACCATCGAAGATGATTTTTTCGCGGAGCATACCGGACATCTGATCAAAATCTGGGGTGCGGAACTCATTCCACTCGGTCATAATGGCCAGACAATCGGCCCCTTCCAGCACCTCATACATTTTATCACAAAGCGTAATCCGGTCGCCATAAATCGAGCGCACATGCTCCATCGCCTCGGGGTCGAACGCGCGGATTTTAGCGCCCATAGCCAACAACTCGTCCATAATCACCAAGGCCGGAGCTTCGCGGATATCATCCGTATTGGGTTTGAACGCCAAGCCCCACACAGCAACGGTTTTCCCGGCAAGATCATTTTTGTAATGCTTTTTTATCTTTTTGGTCAATACACCTTTTTGGATTCCATTGACTTTCATCACCGATTTCAGGATTTTGAAATCGTAGGAATACTCCGACGCGGTTTTGGCCAAGGCTTGCACGTCTTTGGGAAAACAAGAGCCGCCGTAGCCGATGCCGGGAAACAAAAAACGTTTGCCAATACGCGAATCCGAACCCATACCGATGCGGACCTGGTCCACATTCGCGCCCACTTTTTCGCAAAGGTTGGCAATTTCGTTCATGAAGGAAATCCGGGCAGCGAGGTAAGAATTGGCCGCGTATTTGGTCATTTCGGCACTGCGCTCGTCCATGAAATAAATCGGATTGCCCTGACGCACAAAGGGTTCGTATAGCTGACGCATGAGCTTGCGGGCGCGTTCGCTTTTGGTGCCCACCACCACCCGGTCGGGTTTCATAAAATCGTCCACCGCCACGCCTTCGCGCAGGAATTCGGGGTTCGACACCACGTCAAACATCTTTTTGGACAACTTTTCAGCCATGATAGCGGCCACTTTTTCGGCAGTCCCCACCGGTACCGTGCTTTTGTCCACAATCACCTTATAATCCGTGATCAGGCCGCTCAGGTCCTTGGCCACACCCATGATGTAGGAAAGGTCGGCCGAGCCGTCGTCGCCAGGCGGCGTAGGCAGCGCCAGGAAGATGATGGAGGCTTTTTCCACCGCTTCTTTCAAGTTGGTGGTGAAATGCAGGCGACCTTCTTTGGTATTGCGGTCGAAAAGGATGTCGAGACCAGGCTCGAAAATGGGAATCTTACCTGCTTTGAGGCTTTTTACTTTTTCTTGGTTGATATCAACACAAATGACATTGTTGCCCGTTTCGGCAAAACAAGTTCCGGTAACCAGGCCAACGTAGCCCGTTCCAACGACAGCGATGTTCATGTATAATTCAGGTGTGGTTAGTAATCCGGAACGCTGTTCCGGAAGATGATTTCCCGGAACAGCGTTCCGGGTTACAACGGCAAAGGTAGGGCGAGGTCACGGTAGCAGGTGTGGCTCTGGCACAACTTTTAGAACGGGCTAACAAATGCGCGTTTTAGGGAATATCATTCGAACGAAACCCCCTACTTTTGGACGAATTTGGATTTCAAATGCAAACAACCATGGATAGTTCCAGTCCGGCCCTTCGTCGCAGTGTTTTGCTTGCCCTTTTATCCCTGCTTCATTTGGTGACGAATGCCCAAAAACCCTCGGCCAATATCGTCCCGAACCCAAGTTTTGAACGGTATTCCAGCGCCCCCATTGGCTGGTCGTACAAAGGGGCGTTTTTTGGGGAAGTGGTGAAGTATTGGTTCAGCGCCACCACGGCCAGCCCAGATATCTATGGCCCTGATGTGCACGTTCCCATGGATTGGGCGGAGAAAGGTTTTGGCGACCAAAAGCCCCGCACAGGCAAAAGTTTTGCAGGGCTCACCCTTTTTGGCTGTACCAATGGAAAGCCGCATTGCCGGGAATTTGTGGAAATCCAATTGGCCGAACCACTTGTGATTGGCCAGGCCTATTATGTGGAATTTTGGGTGACGCACCTGGCTAAATCCCTGCAAATCAATAATCTAGGAGCCTATTTTACCATCGGCGAAATCAAACGCCTCACCGATGAGGTGCTGATCCGCGAAGCTCAGGTGAAAGCCGCGAATATCATTGAGGCCCCAAACGGCAAATGGGTAAAAGTAAGCGGGCAGTTTGTGGCTAAATACGAGGCCGAGTACATCGTGATTGGTAATTTCAGCGACGATTTCAACACCTTGTCCGTCGCGCCCCGGGAAGATTGCTTCAATTATGCCTACTATTACCTGGATGATGTTTTGGTGAAAAAAATCCCCCCGTTCGCTCCCGTTCCCGTCAAACCCGACGACCTCACGAAACAGAAACTGGAGCCCGGGAAAATCATCCAACTCAAGAACATCTACTTTGAATTCGACAAAGACGAACTTATGCCGCGCTCGTATGTGGAGTTGAACAAACTCCTGAAAATCATGCGTGAGCACCCAAAACTCGTCATCGAAATCATGGGGCATACCGACGCCCTGGGCGACGATGCTTACAACCTCGACCTATCGCGCCGACGTGCGGAATCTGTGCTCAAATTCCTGCTGGAAAACAAAATCAGCAAAAACCGACTGCGCTCGCACGGAGAAGGAGAAAGCAAACCCATTGCTTCAAACGAGACCGATGAAGGTCGGGCGCAGAACCGGCGGGTGGAGTTTGTGGTGGTTAGGAAATAGGTTAAAAATTACGCCACATCATACTCTCCACCGGCTTATCAGTGCGCTCGTTGTACTTGGCGTTTTGTTTTTTGTTGTAATAATTGGCGATGTCGCCGTCTACGAGGAAGTAAATAAGTTGCCCGATGGGCATCCCGGCATACACCCGAACGGGCATCACACAGGAAATTTCGAGCGTCCAGGTATTGCAAAAACCCACATCCCCTTTTCCGGCTGTGGCATGAATGTCGATGCCCAATCGGCCAATACTGCTTTTGCCTTCGAGAAAAGGCACTGAATTGTGGGTTTCGGTGTATTCTTCGGTCACACCGAGATAAAGCGTGCCGGGCTGTAGCACAAACCCTTCCTCGGGAATCTCAAAGGTGTTGATGCGGTTGTGCCGCTTGGCATCCAACGCATGGTCTTGATAAACAGCAAGATAGCGCCCTAAATGGACGTCGTAGGAATTGGTGCCAAGACATTCCGGACGGAAGGGCTCAATGACGATTCCACCTTTTTCGATGGCTTCGAGGATTTTTTTATCGGTAAGTATCATATTGGGTAGCGCGAAATTCATTTCGCTTAAAAGCGCGCAAAAGTACCTGAATCCGGCTAACTTTTTGCTAAAGGCTGTGTTTCATTTGAGCTATTTGAAGATGGGAACTCCTGCGCTTGTTTGAGCCCCCATTCATCCCACTTTCAGCATCTATCCATAAAATTATGAAAAAGACCCTCGTCCTGGGCGCCACTCCCAATCCCGAACGATACGCCTATATGGCTACCATCCGACTCAAACAACACGGCCATGAAGTGATACCCGTTGGGATTCGTCACGGTGAAATCGATGGCCTCCCAATTTTAGAAGGCAAACCCGAGGTGGAAGGCGTAGATACCGTGACCCTCTACATCGGCCCAGCCCGACAGCCGGAATATTACGATTACATTTTTTCGCTTCAACCCAAACGCATCGTTTTTAACCCAGGCACCGAAAACCCGGAACTCGTCCGACTGGCCCAGGCGCGTGGTATAGAGACTGTGGAGGGTTGTACGCTGGTGATGCTTTCGATTGGGGCATATTAATTGGATAAATTTCAAAAAAATAAATCCAGCTGTGACCTTCAGTCGTATAAACGTATAAATCCCGCAAAACAAAAAACACAATCCCTCCTCATGCGGAGGGGAAAAGTACGGTAGGAAGATTGTTTTCATTTGGTTTTTGGGCCGCTTGACGTAACGTCGAGCGGTTTTTTTATGCCTTGAAATCATCGCCGGGGAATCACCAACCTATCATGCCCGACCAAACGGGGGCCCAAATAAACTGCCGCGAAATAGATACCCGGCGCAATGTCCCCAAGTTCTAAAACGCGTTCAGTGCGCAATGAATAGGTCTTTTGCACGGCACCAAGGGTGTTGGTCAGTACCACCCGGTCAGCCTCCACTTCTTCTGGCAAGGAAACGGTATTGTCCAAAACCGGGTTCGGACTAAAAATACCACCTTGCAAAACAGGCTCTTGCGTTGACGTAAGTAACTTAATCGAATCGCAAGGATAGGAGACAAAATGAAGGTCAAGACTGTCGTCAGC
>JALHPW010000067.1 GCA_022842255.1 Saprospiraceae bacterium
CCCAATTAAACAAATCACACCCATCCACCCTCTGCCAAAGTGTCCGATTTCCACAGTGGCACAATTATCGCCTAGAGGAGTATTGAAACTTGCCTACGCCCGCCGTTTTTCACCCAATTCATTTTCTCATGTTTGATTTCCTTGCAACCGAGGATGTCCAGGATCGGGCATCTTCAACATCCCGAACGGCAGCCGATTGGGACGGTTCTTTGCTCGACACGTATTCCAAAACCGTATCCGGGGTGGCCCGCCAAGTAAGTGGGGCGGTCGTTCACTTAAAAGTTCAAAAGCCTGAAAACCAACAAAACCGCCAAAGACAACAAGCCCCCAACGGGAACGGTCAAAACGCCGGGTCCGGGAGTGGGTTTGTTATCAGTACCGATGGGTTTGTGGTGACCAATAGTCACGTGGTCAACAACGCCACACACATCGAAGCGAGTCTCCCTGACGGACGAAGTTTTCATGCCCGGGTAGTAGGGGATGACCCTGCCACGGATATTGCCGTTGTAAAAATCGACGGCGACAATTTGACACCCACTCGTTTTGGAGATAGCAATCAGCTTCAGGTGGGACAAATCGCCATTGCCATTGGCAACCCTTTTGGCTTCCAATATTCCGTGACCGCCGGGGTGGTCAGCGCACTTGGACGGACGCTTCGTACCCAAACCGGGCGACTCATCGATGACGTGATTCAAACGGATGCCGCACTCAACCCCGGCAATTCCGGCGGACCATTGGTAGATTCTTTTGGTCAAGTGATTGGTGTGAATACCGCGGTCATTCTTCCTGCCCAAGGGTTGTGTTTTGCAGTAGCTTCTAATTTAGCCAAGTTTGTGGTTGGCAAATTGATCCTCGAAGGGCGCGTGCGTCGGGGTATGTTGGGCATTGGGGCGCAGGCCGTTCCTCTGCCCGCCAAATGGTTGAACGCCTTGGAAGTCCCCACCAAAGGTGGCATTCAGGTACAAAGCGTAGAGTCCGGGGGCGCGGCCGACAAAGCGGGCCTCAAGGCCGGAGACGTCATCGTTCAATTCGAAGGCAAACCCGTTGACTCGATTGATGCTTTGCATAAGGTACTCGATGAGGCATCCATCGGAAGAAGTATAAACCTCTGGGTTTTGCGCGATGGAAATCTGAAAAGTATGGTGGCTGTGCCTGCGGAGATGAGATGAATGGTTGATGTGGTTATTTGTTGATTTGGTTATTTGAGTGACCAAACCTGGGTGTTCAAATAACCAAATCAACAAATAACCACATCAACAACAATCAATACATTTGGGGCAGTTTCAACTTCTATCTATTTTTGAAAATGCCAACCAAGCTCAATCGTCGCTCCTTTCTCCAGAACACTACACTGGCCAGTGCTGCATTGATATTACCCAACATCAGCACGGCAACAACCGAATCACCCAATCCACAAATTCACAAATACCCAAAAAAAGATAAGCTCCGCATCGGGTTTATCGGGGTGGGGTTGCGTGGACAAAACCACGTGGAAGCGGCCTTGCTCCGGGATGATTGTGAGGTGGCCGCCATTGCCGATCCGAATCCGGGTATGGTGGCGGAGTGTTTGAAAATGATCAGTGAGAAGGGACGCAAAAAACCTGATTTGTATGAGAAGGGAGACTACGATTATTTGCGGCTTTTGAAAGACAAGGACATTGATGCCGTGGTGATTGCAACTCCTTGGGAGTGGCATACCCAACAATGTGTAGCCGCCATGCAGGCGGGTAAGTATGTGGGCACGGAAGTGTGCGGAGGTTTTTCGCTCGACGAGTGTTGGCAGCTGGTGAATACCCACGAAGCAACCGGTTCACACTTGATGTTTATGGAGAATGTGTGTTATCGTCGCGATGTGATGGCCGTGATGCAAATGGTGCGTGAAGGTTTGTTTGGCGAACTGATTCATCTGGAGGGAGGATACGAACACGACCTGCGTGGGGTGAAATTCAACGACGGCAAAACACCTTACGATTCCGGAGCCGAGTTTGGCGAGAAAGGATATTCAGAAGCCAAGTGGCGCACCAAACATTCCGTGCACCGGAACGGGGATTTATACCCGACCCATGGCGTTGGACCGGTGGCCATGATGACCAATATCAATCGGGGCAATCGTTTCCTTTACCTGACTTCCATGGCCAGTAAGTCGCGGGGCCTGCACGACTATGTGGTGAAACATCCACAAGGTGGGCCCAACCATCCAAGCGCTCAGGTCAATTTCAACCTCGGTGATAAAGTGACCACCATCCTCAAAACATCCAATGGCGAAACGGTGATGCTCTCGCACGACACCAACCTGGCCCGTCCCTACTCCCTCGCGTTTCGCGTACAGGGTACCCGTGGGATTTGGATGGACTTGAATAAAAGTCTCATGCTCGAAGGCGTGACCAAACCACATCGCTGGGAAGAAGCAAAGTCTTGGCTAGAAAAATACGACCACCCACTTTGGAAAAAATATGGTTCCGATGCCAAAGCGGCCGGCCATGGTGGCATGGACTTTTTTGTGTTCCACCATTTTGTGGAATCGGCCAAACGCAATCAGGCTCCACAGCTGGATGTCTATGACGCCGCCACCTGGCTCGCCATTACGCCGCTCTCGGAAGCCAGCATTGCCACGGGTAGTACGCCCCAGGCATTCCCGGATTTTACGCGGGGGCGTTGGACGGAGCGAAAACCTGATTTTGCGTTTGGGGAGGAGTATTGATTGGGGTTTGGGGTTTGCCACGAATTACACGAATTGAAAAAAAGCAAGTTCCAGTCGCTGACTAACACATCTATCATCTTGTAACCCCGGAACTTCAGTCGGGGGAAAAAGCAGAATTGAGTGTACATCTATCTTCTTTACAAAGCATCACATTTTAAATTAGTTAAAAATGCGGATGTGATGTTTTGTAAAGAAGATAGATGTGATAAGTGGCAACTCCTAGCCGCTCGTTAAAACGAGCGTTTACAAGATGGTAGATGTGTTGCTCATATCATCTGCGATTTATATATTTTCAATTAGTGTAATTCGTGGCAAACCCCAATCACCAATCCCAGCCCAGATTTGTTTTACAAAACTCAAAATTAAGCACAACACAGAGCAGTTTACACCAAATTAACCTTGGCTTAACCGCTACAAAAATCACACAATTTATTGATAATCAAACACTTAAAAACAAACACATTTTGTAGTAAATACTTACCAACAGGCGAATTTTCAGGCCGCTAATACCTTGATTTCCAATGGATTTCAAAAAGGTCCAATGGTAGAATGAGGTGTGGATAACCCCCGATTCATGCACAAGTTTTCACAACAGTACACCCAAGTGTGTGTGAAAACCGGTAATCCACAAGGGACCATGTGAACAAACGCACACTCGCAAACGCGGGTTAACAACACCCCGATTGCGTAAAAAATGAACACCAGGGTTGCCAACTTTTTCAAGCTTTGGTGTTGAAAACCGGGCAAGTGCTTGATTCTAAAAAGCCTTTCTTGTGGGCAAGTTGTGGACAAGGCTGGTAACTTCATTGGATAGTCGTTTTTCTTTTTTCAGTTATGAGGTTTTCCACAAACTAACAGCCCTAATGATGCCCGCAGGGGGAATTTTTTAAACCATCTAAATTTCATAGAAAGGAGTCAAAGATGGATAACTCAAAACTTGGACGGCTCTATTTTTGTTTGAAGTTTCAGACAACATAACATGGCAAACTCCTTTTTCAAATTCCGCTTTGCGGACGATTTTCAGATTCCTCGCGTGGTGAAAATCTGGCTCCTCACCGGCCTGGTAATGGTGTTTTTTCAAATCGTAATTGGTGGCGTAACGCGCCTCACGGGCAGCGGCCTGAGCATTACCCGCTGGGAAATCGTGACCGGAAGTATCCCGCCGCTCAGCGAGGCGGATTGGGTTTCGGAGTTTGAATTGTACAAACAAACGCCTCAGTATCAAAAGATTAACCAGGGAATGCTCCTGGAGGATTTCAAGTTTATATACTTCTGGGAATATTTTCACCGGCTGTGGGCACGCTTGATGTTCTTTGTTTTTGTCTTCCCTTTTGGCTGGTTTTTGTGGCGGGGGATGTTGTCGCGCCGACTGCTTCCGAGGATGTTGACGGTGGTGGGATTGGCCGGCCTGGAAGGATTTTTCGGGTGGGCGATGGTGGCCAGCGGGCTCATCAAACGCCCCTGGGTGAATGCCTACAACCTGACCTTGCACCTAAGCATGGGCTTTATCATTTTTGCCTATTTGCTTTGGACTTGGTTCATCGCGGTCTCGCCGAAATTGCCCGAATTTTCGAGCGATCGTTTTCGGCGTATGGCCTGGACGATTTTTGGGGTGGCGTTTGTGCAGATTGCCCTGGGCGCCATGATGTCGGGCTCCAAGGCAGGCTTGTTTTTCCCGACCTGGCCCGATATGAACGGGGAGTATTTGCCCGCGGTTTTGTTCGACGCCAGTCACTGGACGGCCGACAGTTTTGTGCATTATGATACCAATCCGTTTATGCCGGCGTTGATTCAGTTTTTGCACCGGAACACGGCTTATCTGTTGAGTATCCTGACCATTTACTTCGTTTGGAAACTTTTTAAGGAAAATATTGATGCGTCTTTGCGCCGCAGCGGGTGGTGGCTTTTGGGCGTATTGGGCATTCAAGTTTTATTGGGTATCTTCACGATCATCAATTGCAAGGCAAAAATCCCGGTCGATTTGGGGGTTGCGCACCAGGCGGGTGCGGTGGTGCTGATGAGCGTGGTGTTGTGGGTATCTTACCTCTTACGGAAAAAATAAAATTGCCCAGTTTTTATCCTAAAGGCACCATGATTTCAAACGAAAGACAATGTTTGCCGCTTTTTTCTACTTTTGCCATTATCTAATTTAGAATCAATCAGAAACATCCCGCGCATGAATTTCCCGATAAAAGAAGAACAAGGTTTCAAATACATCGAAACCGGCGGAGACGGCACACCCCTCGTATTGCTCCACGGCTTGTTTGGCGCACTCAGCAATTTTGAGGGCCTGCTCAACCATTTTTCCAGCAAGCACAATGTGGTGATCCCGATACTGCCCATCTACGAGATGCCGATTTTCAAGGTTTCGGTGGCGGGTTTGGTGGATTTCTTAACCGAGTTTGTGGAATACAAGGGATACGACAAAATTCATGTGCTGGGCAATTCGCTGGGCGGACACGTGGCGCTGCTTTATGTCATTGCCCACCCCGAACGCATAGCCTCGGTGACCCTCACCGGAAGTTCGGGATTGTACGAAAGCGCCTTTGGCACGGCTTTCCCCAAGCGCGGCGACTACGAGTACATCAAAAACAAAACAGCCCAGACCTTTTACGACCCGGCCGTAGCCAGCAAGGAACTGGTGGACGAAGTATTTGGCATCGTGAACGACCGCGGCAAAGCCATCCGCGTGGTGGCCACCGCAAAATCTGCCGTACGGCACAACCTCGGCGACAAGCTCCACAAAATCAAAGCGCCCACCCTGCTCATCTGGGGCATGCAGGACATCGTGACCCCACCCTTTGTGGGCGAAAAATTCCGCGACCTCATCGAGAACTCCCGCCTGCACATGCTCGACCAATGCGGCCACGCGCCCATGATGGAAAAACCGGCGGAGTTTAATGCTTTGTTGGATGCGTTTTTGGAGGAAGTGGAGAAGGGGTAGGGGCAGATAGTTTATGCCGCAGGTAACGACTAATTAAAACCCATATTACACATTATTGTTAATCATTAGTTGTGGATTTTTAATATTAGTGAGAAATTTAATAAGATATGGGTAGTTCATTTTTCAATTTCAAGCATTCTGATCTATTTAACCCTGTGCTCAAAGCTTTACATAAGCTTGGGGGATCTGCTGCGGTATCAGAGATTGAAGAACAAGTCATTGAAATTCTGAATCTTTCAGAAGAAGAAATAAGTGATATTCATAAAGGGACAACAACCAAGCTTCATTACAGATTGCGTTGGGCTAGAAACTATCTCAAACACTATGGACTTTTGGTTAATTCTAAATATGGAGTTTGGGCTTTGACTTCTAAGGGCCTGAATACAGAGTCTGTGAATCCACAAAAAGTCACAAAATTTGTTCAAGAATTAAATCGAAAGAAAAGAGCAGAAAAATCCATCAATGATACTGAAGAAGGGATAACAATCGAAGATGACTTCGAGGAGGGTTCAATCACATGGAAAGAAGAACTTCTGAATACTTTAAAAAACATTGAACCTGCAGCATTTGAAAGGCTTTGCCAAAGAATGCTCAGGGAGCTAGGATTTAAAAATGTTGAAGTAACAGGTAAACCTAATGATGGGGGAATTGATGGGAGAGGAATATTGAGATTAGGCGGGATTTTGTCTTTTCATGTAGTATTTCAGGCAAAAAGGTACAAAGATGTTGTAAGCCCAAATACTATTCGTGACTTCAGAGGTTCACTTAGCGCCAATGTTGACAAGGGTTTAATAATTACTACAGGACGATTTACTAATGAAGCCAGAAAAGAAGCGAAACGAGATGGAGCTCTTCCAATTGATTTAATTGATGGAGATGAATTTGCTGAAAAACTAAAAGAATTACGATTAGGGATAGAGGTCGAATTAGTTGAGAAAGTTTCGATTGATAACGAATGGTATAAAGAAGTATAAAAAATACTCCACCGCGCGTGGTCTTCCGTCCCAAACATCCTTACCAAGCGCTACCAAGCTCCTCCCCGCCGCGCTAGGGTCTTTTTCAGACCCAGCGCCACTCCGCTGGGCTACCAAGCCGGAGCAAATAACATGGTCATACGTCCGAAGTGCCAATTTTGGCTTTCGGCCCACCCTCCATATCTTTGTAAGCAAGACTAACCTAAACTAACATGTCCGACGCAACGCGTAATAATTATTCCGTCCCCTTTCACAGCAAAAAACACCAAGAATGAAAATCTCCAATTTCCAAACATGGATGGACGGCGGCACCATTACCTTTGACTGTGCAATGGAAAGGGGAGAAAATCTAAAGATTGAAATCACACAACACGCCATATTAGAAATTCCAAGCAGACTGGAGGGGATTGCTAAACTGCCGGGCAGAATTTACCTGAATGATTTATTGGTCCCGATTCGATCGGAAAAGGAAGCATTGCTTCTAGCTGGGTTTAAAGCAATAGTCCAAGGAGATGCAGGACTTGAGCCATTGGAAAAAGCATGTTTGATAGAACACCTGGATTATATAGCGTCAGATGCGTATGTGAAAAACGCTCTAAATCAAAATAAATAAGGCCTTTGGGGCTTGTAATCCTAATCCTCATGAGGAGTTTTTTTTCAATATTCTTTATTGGTGCCTTAAGCATGAATACGATGGCACAGGTTGTTGATTCAATCTTTGGAATACCCACTTCATTAGACCCATGTTGCTCGATTTATGGCACAACCGGATGTAATTTTGGAGGATTAGACCAGGCTTTTTTAGCTATCCACCTTGACGACAACCGTATCTTATTGGCCGGGGATACCCGCTGGCAAGGGGAAAGCGACTTCGCCTTAGCCCGTCTTATGCCTGATGGGCTATATGACCAAAGTGTGGGCTTTAATGGACAGGTGCGCATTGATTTGGGTTATCCAAATGACAGTTGTATTACTGCAACCCCTTATCAGGACGACCGGATACTTATGGGGGGCTGTGTATGGCAGACTGGTACCAGTAAGTACATCAACCTAATTGCCAGGATTGATTTTGATGGCAACCTGGACCCTTCCTTCGGTACGCTTGGGCATTTGACTATCAATCTACCTACTACCAATGAGATGATTACCAAGATTTTACCTCAGCCAGATGGTAAAATCTTGATAGGTGGTAACGCGCTCTATGGCCATTCATTTGACTTTCCTGATTCTGTAGATGTCTTCTTGGGGAGGCTCTTGGCCAATGGACAGGTGGATAGTACATTTGGTGAAAATGGCTTTTTGTATCACCGGTGGGAGTCGACTTGTAACGTTGCGATGTTGGGAGACCTGTCGATTGATAACCTTGGGCGGATAGTTTTAACCGGCGGCTCCTACCACCCTTATCCCCATAATTATGGAGGGAGCGACCTTTGCCACCACAATATATTTTTATGTCGGTATTTATCCAATGGACAACCAGATTCTGGTTTTGGGGAGGATGGTTCGCTGGAACTTGACTATACGGGCTACGGCAGGGGCAATGCCTTGATGCATTATGATGACAATCGAATCCTGTTGGCAGGAGGGGCGGGGGGCTTAATTCCGCAGCCTAGTTATATGTTCCTCACACGATTGATGCCGGATGGAAGCCCAGACCTTTCGTTTGCCGACAATGGACGCTTCAAGGAAGCCATCATTAATCCAGGCAACTTCTCTGGTGGGAACGTAGAGCCTTTTGGACTTTTGCGCTTGCGCGGGCGGGTACTCATAGGTGTATCGAACGGAATTGGGGGCGATGACCCGGGTTTTGGTGCTATCTGCCTGACTGAATCGGGCAAAATTGATTCCGTATTTGGGGATGCAGGCCGGTTCAACACTTTTCCAGATATTGGCATTAATAGTTTTATCAACCAAATCAGTAGTACTTCCGATAACAACTTCTTTCTCAGCGGTTATACCAGAATACTGCAGCCAAACAACATGGCGATTGTTAAGATAAGGTGGGATTGGAGTACCGATACCCATGAACATACCGCTGTCAACAAAGTCAAAATGTACCCCAACCCTGTCAAAGATGGACTTTTTTATCTGGATTTAGGTAGTTCCGTGGGAATAGACGACTACTTCTTACTGAAAATAAGGGACACAAACGGCAGGGTTCTATATGAACAAAACAACTTTGTGACTTCTGTAAGCATAAATATGGCGACTTTTCCAACGGGCATTTATTGGGTGGAATTGATTGGGGACGAAAGCCATTTTATGGGTAAAATCGTGGTCCAAAATGATTAGAAGCGACACCGCAATCATATCATTCTTCTTTTTTTAATAGGCAATTGCTCTTTTACCCATAAAAAACAAGAAAAAAACATGACAACAAAAACCCTATCCCTCACGCTACTCCTGGCCCTTTCCGGCTTGCTTAGTTGCAAAACCAATTCCTTAAAAAACGCCACTGTTCCAGAAACCGGGATGTTCAAAGTGACTATTCTTTATCCCAATGGGGAGAATAAGACCTTTGACATGGATTATTATGAAAACAAACACATGCCCATGGTGGCTGGATATTTGGGAGAAAACTTAAAATTTTATGAAATAGACAAGGGCCTTTCGGGTAGAACACCTGAAGATAAAATACCCTTTGTGGCTATAGGTTACTTTTGTGTTCGGAATATCGAGGCGTATAACAAATCGATAGCCCAAAACCGAGAGGCCATTATTGGTGACATTAAGCACTACACCAATATTCAGCCGATTGTGCAAATCAGTGAAATCAAAAAATTGGCATACAATAAAACACAAAAATGAAAAGAACGCCCTGGTTCGAACGCGTTTTCCCTCCCATAGCGGACAATGGTGTTTTCCTCAGCATCCTAGAGAGACTGGAAGGAACTCCTGCGCGCTTGTCGTATAAATTCAAATCCCTACAAGGCACTCCAACGCAGGCTCAGCCAGATAAATGGAGCATTCATAAAGAAGTGGGTCATTTGATTGACCTGGAACCCTTGTGGTACGAAAGGGCCCTGCAAATCCTTGACAATCAAACGAATTTGATAAAAGCAGACCTTACCAATAGGAAGACACACGAGGCGGACCATGACGACCACAGCCTACAGGATTTGATTGGGCGCTTTGAAGTGGAAAGAACGAAACTGATGCATCTTTTAAGGCAAATAACCGAGGCCGACCTGGAAAAAGCAGCCATCCACCCAAGGCTGGGAACACCCATGAAACTGATAGACCTCGCGTTTTTTGTGGCTGAACACGATGATCATCATTTGGCACAGATCACATTTTTGACTGGAACCTCGCACCAATGAAGGGATGCCTGACAAAAATCTGACAAGTCAACACCAACGCCCACCACATTCCCAGCTGTCTTGAGGGGTGACAGTACACTAAACTTACCCTTCTATGCAAGCAAAAAACATCTTCCGTTCCGTTCTACTGCTTTTACTGCCCCTATGCGGCCATGCACAAGCCTGGAAATGGGCAAATAGCCTCGGCAGCGCCAACAGCAATACGACCATAAAATCCATTCGCCCTTACACGGGTACCGATGTACTCGTCAGCGGCAATTTTGCGGCAAGCACCCTAAATCTTGGCAACCTAACGCTCAATAACGCCGGACAAGACGATGGTTATGTGGCCATCGTCAACGACGCCGGACAATATATTTGGGCAAACGAGTTCGGCGGCTCGGGTCGCGATTTTACCGTGGATGCTGCTGCGGCATCGAATGGTGATTTTGTCGTGGTGGGCAATTTCGCCAGTATTTTTATCAACATCGACGGCACAAACCTTGCCAACAGCGGCGAAACGGATGCTTTCGTGGCCAAATACAAGCAGGATAAAAGCCTGGCCTGGGCCCAAAAAATCGGCACGGCCGACATCGACGAAGTAAACAGCGTGGTACTGGATGCCGACGGGAATACCTATGTGTCGGGACATGTGCATAATAAATTCACCTTCACGACCTTGCACGTTTTCCTGCGAAAATACGATCCGGCAGGGGGCCTCGTCTGGGAGAAAAAAGGAGTGGCTCAGGCCGGCTACCTGCAAGCGACAGCCCTGACCCTCGATAAAAACCAAAATATTTACCTCGGCGGTACAGTCTCCGGAACGGGGGTATTTGACGGCACAACCATTACGAGCAACAATGGTTATGGAGCTTTTATCGTGAAATACAGTCCTTCCGGGGCAATGCTCGATACGGCAACCAACCTCGAATTGGATAAATACAACGGCCTTCAGGCACATGAAAACCATATTTATGCCTGTGCCGAAAAGGTGAATTGGGGCTGGGGTTGGGGCTGGCCCCTTGCTGATTCGAAGATCCATGTGCTCAAATTTGACTTGGACCTCAATACCGTCTGGCAAAAATCTGCGGGAGGGGACAGCATCGCCCAGAGCCTGGACATCGCCAAAAGCATCAGTGTGGACGAGCTCGGAAACGCCTACGTGACCGGCTATTTTTTTGGAGAAAGCCTCCATTTTGCCAATCAAACATTGCCCAATCTCTTCCACATAAACTATTTTTACCCACAAATTTTTGTGTTCAAATACGGGCCTTCCGGCGAGGAACTTTGGGGCAAATCTTTTGGCGAGATCCACACGGATGAAGCTGTGGGTATCCATGCTTTTGGCGACGACCAGTTTTACCTGGGTGGTAATTTCGAGTCCAATCCTGTAAGTTTTGGCACGCACCAGCTCCACAACACGGGAACCCTGGATTCCTTTTACGTCCATCTCAAGCCCGTCCGCTACGGCAGAAAGCCGATGGGCTTTTTGGCCGTTTTTGATAAAAATGTGAGCAGCACCCACCCGGAGCCCGCCTTTGAATCCGTGTCCGTTTTCCCGAACCCGGTTACCGAGTACGTCACGGTACAGCTGAAAGCGCCGGCGCATTCATCCCTGATTTTCCAACTCCATACTGCGGACGGTCGTTTGGTTCGACAACGCACTTATGCGGACCAGATTTCCGAGCTGCGGGAAGATCTTACGGGGATGCCACCGGGTTTGTATTTCGTGACCTTGAGGACGGAGTCAGGTGTGTTTTCTGCGAAAATGGTGAAACAATAATCCTTATTCAACGTATTGAATTTCAAATGTTTAGTAAAATAATCAGGAGCGGTATTCCACTCCTCACCCTGGTGTTTTTTATCCCTGAAAACATCCACGCCCAACTTCAGATCAACGAATTCCTCGCGGTTAATTCCACGATTGCCCACGACCCTGATTTTGGCGAGTTCTCGGATTTTATAGAGCTGCGGAATGCCTCTGCGGTCCAAATCAACTTAGCGGGCTACACCCTTACCGACGACCCGGCCGAGGAGGATAAATGGACTTTGCCGGATCTGACACTTGCCCCCGGCCAGCACCTGCTCATTTGGACGGATGGCTTGGACAAACGCCCCGGCGACACCGCATTTGTTGCCTATAAAAATGCCGTGGCCACCATGACCGCTTTACACGCCAACTTCCGCCTGAGCGGGGATGGCGAATACCTCGGGTTGTTCCATCCGCAGGGGACTTTGTTGGATGAAATCACCTATTGCGTACAAACCAGCGATGTATCGTATGGGCGCAGCACAAGCGAGCCCGCGCAATGGCTATATTTTGGGGAACCAACGCCCGGCGTAGCCAATTCGCCCTATGGTTCCGTATGGATGGAAACACCCGGCGAACCCATTTTTTCGTTGCAAGAAGGGTTTTACCCAAGTCCACAAATGCTGCACTTGAGCACGACGGAACCCGGTGCCGTAGTCCGGTTCACCTTCGACGGCACAACACCCACTGGCAACTCCCCTGTTTTCAGCGATGATATTCCACTGAACCTCAACCTGACCATCAAAGCAAGGCTTTTTGCGCCTGGGAAAATGCCGGGCAAGGTGGTTACGAAAACCTACTTCATCCAAGAAAACCATTCATTGCCCGTATTATCCATCACCTCCAATGCCGCCAACCTGTACGGCTTCGATTTTGGCATCCTGCAAAATGCGATCAAAGACCGGGAGGTGCCAGCTACTTTGGAATACTTTGAGTCGGGCACGGGAGAACGCGCATTTCAGGTTGGCGTGGGGTTACGCGTGTTTGGTACTTCGATTTACAATTTGCCACAACGCCCGATTTCTGTGCGTTTCAAGGAAAAATATGGCGATGAGATACTGAAATATCCACTTTTTGATGGTAAACCGATTTCCCGTTACTCCGCCTTTTTGCTGCGCAATGGTGGTAACGACTATAACATGGCCTATTTCCGGG
>JALHPW010000068.1 GCA_022842255.1 Saprospiraceae bacterium
ATATGGCCGTAATTGGCAATACCTGGTTTGCCCTGATTCCCGAACCCAATACCCAAGATGATGGCTGGTTGTATAAAAGTGATGATAATGGCGCGAGTTGGATAAAACAGACCATGGCCTTGCCCACTTCCAATGCCGATGATTACCAAAGGCTGTTGCACCTTGAAACAATTGGAAACAACTTGGTTGTTTTCGCCTTGGGTATATTTACCGATGCCAATTCAAAAACCTATACCAATTTAACAGGATACCTATCCACAGACGTGGGCAATACGTTCGATACCATATTTTATCAAGAATATCTGGTCCAAAACCAAAATTACGATCTTGTGAACGTCGGGGGATTGGATAAGGCAAACGGAAGGTTGTTTTTTTATTACACCCTTGACGATATAACCCAGCCACAAGTGTATTTTTCGGATGATCAAGGAGCAAATTGGCTATTTGCAGATGGTGTTCCGCTGTTTTCCCCTATTACAAAAATTACAGGCGACCAAGGCATTTACACTGCAATTGCAGGTGATGTGGTGTATTTGGCAGACAATCCCTGGTTTTTCGATGCTGAAAACAATCTTTGGGCCAACGGCTCGGGCGCAAGCATTTTAGACTGCACGATTATTGGCAATATCCTGTATTTCTGCAATTCAGATGGGCTGGTTGTTCAGGAGAATTCCAGTGGGATAATTGGTGCCCAAGGAATTCAGCTCCCTTTCCCGTTGTCAGCAGCCATGGCCGCCAATGGCTTTTGGTACTTTAATTATGGAGGCCATTTCTACCGGGCGCCCTTGAATGACCCAACCAATCTCATCGATGCAGGATTTATACCTATGCGCACCTACTCTGGTTGGAATATTTACCATCCTAATGGACGCTTTTCGGCTGAAGGGGGTAAGCTTTTTTGGTTGAACGATACCCCGTTGGAATCTACAGATAATGGACTGAGCTGGCAACTTGCTGCTGGGGGGTTCCCGGTTAGGGGCGGAAAACTATTCGCAATCAACCACCAATATTGGTTACAATACAATGATGTGCTGTTTCATTCTCCAGATGGTTTAAGTTGGACGTTGTTTCAAAATCCCACAGGTATCCAGGATGGTGCTTTTGCAGCCTATGATCTGGTTGAGTTTCAGGGCAATATTTTTTTGACCCAGATAGATTATCGCCAAGACCTAGAAAACCGAGTCTACCGTTCAGCTGACAACGGAATAAGTTGGCAATTGGTGTGGCAGGGGTCGATGCGCCCCTATTTGGTCGTAGACACAGATAAGAACCGATTGTTCATGAAGTTGGATCCATTATTGGTAGGGCATCCCTCCCAAGGTCTACTCTACACCGACGATGTAGGGGCGACTTGGACAATGGTGCCGGGCGCCACCAATTTTACGGATTTTGCGGCACAAGGGGATACTTTGTTCTATTTCCAGAAACCTAAACTCCATTATTCCTACGACCTTGGTCAGACTTGGCAAACCAACAACCAAAACTTCAATTTTCAATACAGTACCTATTTGACCATTTTTCCTAACAAAACCGTGTTGTTCGTTGATAGGAGTAATCAAATCGGCTATGCCAGCCTCGATGGCGGCCAAACTTTTGGGCAGATTTTCGACCTGCAGAACTTTGGCACCATCCTGAACGCCAGGGAGTACGTACGGGTAGATAGCTTGTTGATTGCTTGGGGGTATTCCGGGATTTATCTTTCCACCAATATGGGCCTTAATTGGGTCTATATCTATGAGGGAGATTGGGTACATGGCGGAAATCCAATCGTTCAAGATGGTTTTTTAGCCGTAGGCACCAGCGGGAATTTGGCCCAATACGATGGTATTCCGCTTCGAACACCAATTCAGCCACTGCTCGACCAGCTAAACTTGGTGACAGATGCAGGAGGTGTGGCGAAAGGGAAGGCTTTTTATGATTTGAACGGTGATTGTACTGCTGCATTTAATGACCCCGCCAGACCCAATGAGGTATTTGCTTTTCAGCCCGGTAATTACCTCTGTACCTCGGATGCCACAGGGGCGGTGAACCGCATTTTGCCCGCAGGTACCTACCAACTTCAATACGGTACTCCCCTTTATCACGACGTCAATTGCCTGATGCCACAGGGAGTAACCATAACCCAGGGAAACCAAACTCCGTTTTCAATCGGATTTGAACCCAACCAACAAGTCAAGGATTTGGCGGTCAGTATGGTCAGTACTAGGGCACGGCCTGGACAAGCCTTCCACTTGACAATCAATATAAAACACATTGGAACACAAGCTATTGCAGCGGGAACCTCGCTGAATGTTAACTTTCAGGATCCACCGATAGCATTTACGGATGCGCTGCCACAACCTTCCCAGCAAAGCCCTGGTCAGCTGAAATTCACACTGCCAGCTATAGCCCCATATACCTCCTTAACGTATAAAATAAATTTTGTGCTACCCCCAGACCCAGGGTTAATGGGGCAGGTGTTTAACATCAACGCAGGCTTGAATGGAGCATTTCCCGATCCAACCCCCACAAACAACGCCATGAATTTGCCAATTACCGTGTTTAATAGCTTCGACCCGAACGATAAAACGGCATATACGGTGAGCCCGACAGGAGAGATGCCCTTGGCCGATAAATCCCTCCGTTACCTGATTCGATTTCAGAACACCGGTACAGACACTGCTTTTCGGATTGTGATTAGGGACACCTTGTCAAACCTGCTTAATTGGACCACCTTGCAGACCATCGCAACCAGTCACCCATACCGTTTGGTGATGGGCGACCAAGGGGATGCTTCCTGGCATTTTGACCAGATATTACTGCCAGACAGCACGACCAATGAGGCTGGGTCTCACGGATTCGTACTATTTAGCATTCAACCCAAAGATGGCATTCGCATTGGGGACACCTTGCGGAATCGGGCTGCGATTTATTTTGACTATAACCACCCGGTCATTACCAATGAAACAAGCACCCCGGTCGTTAGGCGGGTTATTTACCGGGAAAATGCCTCCACAGAACAATCCATGTTTGCGGAAATTATTCCAAACCCTGTTGGTGAGCAACTCCGGTGCCGCATCTCCTTGTCAAAGACGACCGTGGTTACCGCCTATTTGTACAATGCAAGTGGACAGCAAATCCGTCAGGTGACCAATCAAAACACCATGAGCGCTGGAGAACACTGGCTTACATGTTCCATGTTGGATTTGCCTACAGGGTTGTACTGGCTACAATTAGAGCATGATGGTGAAACTAGGCTTTTAAAATTGATAAAATCTTAAATTTCAATCCATTTATTCACCTTCCCTTCCAACACTGTAAGCGGCAAACAACCATCCTCCAACACAATTTTGTGAAAAGTTCGGATGTCAAACTTGGGCCCCAAAGCTTGTTCGGCCTTGGCACGCAGGGCTCGGATTTTAAGCTGCCCAACCTTGTAGGATAGCGCTTGCCCCGGCCAAGCCATGTACCGTTCAATTTCCGACACAATGCTGGCCTCCGATTCCGCTTCATGGTCGAGCGAGTACTGGATGGCCTGCTCGCGGGTCCAACCCTTTGCGTGTATCCCCGCATCCACTACCAATCGGATGGCCCGGTGCATTTCAGCGCTCAACATGCCAAAATACTGGTATGGATCTTTGTAAAGGCCCAATTCGCTCCCCAATGATTCGCAATACAAGGCCCAACCCTCCCCGTATGCACTGTACCAAAGCGTGCGGCGGAAATCGGGCAATTGCGCATTTTCCTGCTGAAGGGAAATCTGATAGTGGTGGCCAGGGATGGCTTCATGCAGGAACAAATCTTCATCCGAATACAAATTGTACTCGCGCACGTTTGGGATGGGGACGTAAAACGTTCCTGGGCGTGTGCCATCGAGCGAACCTTGCACATACTCCGCACTGGCACTGGCCTCCCGAAAAGCCTCGGTGCGTTTTACCACAAAGGGCGTTTTGGGCACCAGGTCGAAAAGTTTGGCCAGTTGGGGCTTCATGGCTTCATGGATTTTGTTGAAGTTCTCAACAACCTGAGCAGGTTCCGTAAAAGGCATCAATTCCTTGCGTTTCCGTACATGGTCGAAGAAACTTTTGAGGTCGCCCGAAAAACCCACCTGCGCTTTCACCTTTTCCATTTCCTGCGAAAGTCGTTCTACTTCCTGTTCGCCGAGTTTGAAAACCTCATCGGCCGTCATTGTCGTGGTCGTGTAGGTCCGAATTTGATGGGCGTAATATTTTGCACCGTTTGGAACGGCGGAAATGCCCGAACTGGCTCGACAAGCAGGCAGGTATTCCTTTTCAAGAAAACCGCGCATGCGTTGATAAACCGGGATGATTTTTTCGGCCACCATCTGCTGGTAAGCCTGGGTCAAACGCGTTTGGTCGGCTGCCGGCAAATCCTTTGGCATCAGACCAATCGGTGAATAATAATGGTGTTTTTCTACCGGACCATGGTCGAAAGCCGCCCATTGTGGAATCATTTTTTCGGCCAGTGATTTTGGCAAAACATACCCGGCGGCCATTCCCCGGCGCATATTGGCGATGGCGGTATCGCACCAAACCACAAAACCATCCACGCGGCGCAACCAGTGATCATAGTCTTGCACGGTTTTAAATGGCTGTCCGGAGCTGCCACTGGCCAATTGGCCCATGGTGAGCGGCAGGCAATCGAATTGATTGATGGGAAGCAGCTCGGTCGGGAACGAAAGGTCTTCGAGGTTGATGTCGCACTCCCAAAGCAGGATATCGTAGCTGATACGCTGATTTTCAGTTAGTTGTGCGCGGTCGTAATTTTGTAAGCGGGTTTTGTAGGCGCTGAAAAAGTCGCGCAGTGTTTTACGGTGTGCCTGGGAAATGGTGTTGGGGAATAGGTCGTTGAACCGCGTACCGCCCGCAAAGGTGGTCTCCAGTGGAAACAGTGGCATCCGTTCGCGATGGTATTCCGCAAACAGCGTGTCAATGGAAGGCTGGGTTTTTGTCATGGATGGGGTAGGGGCGTTGTTTTGGCAAGCCCAGAGGCTGGCGCACAATAAAGCAATGGCGAGTGGAAGGTATTTTTGCATGGGAACGAGTATGAGTCTTAATCAACCGTGAAAGTAGAACTCCAATCCACACCTTCGTCAAATTTGCCGACGAGTCAATCCAATATAAGCCCCATTGGCAGGTTCTACGCATCTTTGCGCCACCATGCTCAACCAATCACCTCTTCAACTAAACGACGATTTCCGCCACGCACTCGATGTGTTGGAAAAAACCGACAAACACCTGTTCATCACCGGAAAGGCAGGTACGGGTAAGAGTACCCTGCTCCAGCTTTTTCGGAATACTTCGCACAAAAAGGTGGCCATTTTAGCCCCAACGGGTGTAGCCGCACTCAATGTGCAAGGCCAAACCATTCACTCCTTTTTTGGCTTCCCGCCCCGCATCGTCACGCCCGGCGAAGCCAGTAGGAAGGTGACGCGCAAGGATTTACTGCGCATCTACAAAAACCTGCAGGTGCTGGTCATAGATGAGATTTCCATGGTGCGGGCCGATTTGCTTGATGGGATGGACAAATTCCTTCGGGTGAACCGCGAAAATTACCGACCGTTCGGCGGGGTGCAGGTAGTATTTTTTGGCGATTTGTTCCAGTTGCCGCCCGTAGTGACGCGCGACCCGGTGGAATCGGCCTATTTCAGCGAGTACTATGATTCTCCCTATTTTTTCTCCGCGAAGATTTTCCAAGACCCTGATTTTCAATTAGAAACCCTCGAGTTGCGGAAAGTGTACCGACAGGAATCGCGTCATTTTTTGCGCTTGTTGGAAGCCGTGCGTGTGAACGAAGTAGATTTTGACGACCTGGAAGATTTAAACGAACGCCATCAACCCAATTTTTCCGAAACCGATGGGTATATCACGCTTTGTGCCCGCAACGCAACAGCCGATAAAATCAATCAACGGGAACTTTCGTTACTCACTACCCCAGAGTTCGAGTTTTTAGCAGAAGTGAAAGGCCAGTTTGACCCAGGGCTGTACCCGGCAGATTTTGGCCTCCGGCTGCGGAAAGGCGCCCAGGTCATGTTCGTGCGCAATGATTTGGAAGAACGCCAATTCGTGAACGGCACCATCGGCAAAATCACCTTGTTGAACCAAGATACCATCGTAGTGGAAACAGAGGAGCAGGGCGGCAAAAAACGCCGAATCGAGGTGGCAAAGTCCGAGTGGGAAATCATTCGATACAAGGGCGGAGCCACTGGCGGGCTTGAAACAGAGGTAGTTGGCTCCTTCAGCCAATACCCCTTGCGCCTTGCTTGGGCAATTACCATCCACAAAAGCCAGGGAAAAACCTTCGATAAGGTACTGATTGACTTAGGTGGAGGGGCTTTTGAACACGGACAATTGTACGTAGCACTCAGTCGTTGTCGCACCCTGGAAGGTGTAGTGCTCCGTCACCGCATCCGGCCGCAGGATGTGATTACCGATGAGCGGGTCGTAGAGTTTTATGAAGGGAAATTTAGAGGATAAAAGCATGAAATATTGTACATCCAGCAAACACTTTCAGGCACTGGCCAGCATCCTTCTGCTACTGGCCCCTGAAGTTCTTTTTGCGCAATACTTGCCAACTCCCGATTACAATCCCTTGAAAATCAGGGTGAATTTAATCATCGTCCAGCGCGCAGACGGTTCGGGGAATTTCCAGGACAACCCTGCCGACCGCAGTTTTTTACGGAACATGATGAGCGTGACCAACGGCGTTTTTGCTGATTTGACCAATCGGAACGAGGAGTATTACCCAGGCCAAAACCTGCCTTTTTTGTCAAATGCTAAGCTGGAGTTTGTGCCAAACATCCTATTTGTGAAAGACGAAACTGGTTGGAACAACCGAAACGACACCAACCCTTCCGGGGTACCATACCTCTCGGGTTGGTACCTGGACTCGCTGGATCAGCAAATTTATCACGCCGATACCCTTCCCAAAGCCATCAACTTGTATTTCACCACAGATGGCCAAGTGTACGAACAAATGGTGGTGAAGGCTACCACGACCGATTATAACCGCCTGGTCTTTTTCAAACAACACGCGGCCAGCGAAATACCGGTGTTGAATACCAGAGCGTCGATTTATGGACAGTACCATACCATGCGCTGCCATGTAGGGAACGTATGGTTAAAACTGTGGTGGAAACGAAATGTGCTCCACGAACCCGACTGGACGATGGAATACGAGGTGGGCGAAAGCATTGCCCACGAAATTGGGCACCTAATGGGATTGTACCACACCCCTGATGCGCATATCCATGCCTTGATGCGCACAAAATTTGGCGGATTGCGAGATTATATGACCACCCGGGAAATTGCCACCGTGCACCAAATGTTTGGTCGATATCCGTCCCTTTGGCAGTTTGTGCCTGCGGAAGTCAATTATGGGAGCGCGAAGGCAGATTGGGTTTTTGCTGAAGCACAAACCTGGAAGGAAGACCGACGGGTATATGCCAATATCGTTATCAAAACAGGGGCTATCCTGACCATTCAGGGGCTGCTGCTGATGCCATCAAACGGCACCATAACCATCGAGCCAGGCGCCACACTCCTGATTGAAGGCGGGCTTGTCAGGCGGTTCAACACTCCTGAGCCTGAGGCATTTGGGCATACCGGAGACGTAGGCTGGAAACCGACTCCGCCCTCGCCCTATCTCCAAGAATCGAGAGATTTGGATCAGGCAGGGGTGTTGCGCCTTTCCGGGAATGGGAAAATAGAGGCTGCCATCCTCGGCATTGTCTCTGGCGAATAAAAATATCAATTGGAACGAAGGATTGACCACAATTGGCAAATTTTCTTGGCCCAAGCCCCAACCATTTATTGCAAAAAGCCTTTCTTTGAGGCAACCAAATTTACGCTCAGGCATTCATGCCCCGACATTCAAACAAATATTCCGCACATGAAAAACGCTACCCGCTTTTTGATTTTTTTCCTTTGCCTTGCCTCCGGCATTACGGCCCAAAACCCAGGCCTTGAACGACGTCCGGGCGAAATCATCATCCAAGTCAAATCTGGTGTTCGACTCGAAACAGCCCTTTCGGAACTCAATCGGAATGCACCCGGCACTTTTTCCTTGAAAAAAGACCTGGCCAAAGGTTGGGGCATGTATTTGCTGCAATTTGAAGAAAACCAGGACAACAGCACATCCATGCTGTCCCTCGTGCGTCGGATGCCCAGTATCCAGGCTGCGCAGTGGAACAGCAAGGTACAGGAGCGTTCGGTGGAGCCCAACGACCCTGAGTGGTGGCGACAAGGCGATATGACACTGATCAACGCCCCGGAGGTTTGGGAAACCTCTACCGGAGGCATTACCCTCAACGGAGATACGGTTGTGGTGGCGGTGCTTGAAAAAGGGGCTCTGCTCACACACCCGGATTTGGCCCCCAACCGGCACTGGAACTGGCATGAGGTGCCAGGTAACGGCCTGGACGACGATGCAAATGGTTTTGTAGACGATTTTGGGGGTTGGAACCCACAGACACAGGCAGATGATTTGGGAACCAAAGGTTTCCACGGGACTGCCGTCAATGGTATTATCGGGGCAAGGGGCAACAACGAGCTTGGGGTGACTGGGGTGAACTGGAATGTTAAATTGATGAATATTGCAGGCATGGACTTCGAGAGCGAAATCATCGAAGGGTATGTTTATGTGGGCAACATGCGCCGAATCTATAACCAGACGAATGGGGCAAAGGGCGCTTTCGTGGTGGCTACCAATGCTTCCTTTGGGTTTGATTTTGAACGGGCCGAAGACCACCCGATTTGGTGCGCTGTTTATGATTCTCTTGGGAAAGTTGGGATTTTGAGCGTAGGCGCAACCATTAATTCCAATGTGAATGTGGATGTACAGGGCGATATGCCAACCACCTGCATGAGCGAATATTTGATTGCAGTTACCAATATTACCAAGTCGGCTACCAAGGTCCAGGGAGCTGGCTACGGCAGCACGTCTATCGATTTGGGCGCGCCTGGTACCGATACCTACTCGACCTACAACAGTGGCAGCCAGGGCAATGATTTGCCTACCTACAATGTTATTGGTGGCTGTTCTGCCGCGGCCCCACACGTTACGGGCGGCATTGCCTTGTTGTATAGCCTTGGTTGTGAGCCTTTTACCAGCGATGCGGTGACCGACCCAATCACTTGCGCCCGGCGGGTTCGGGATGTCATTTTGAACAATACGGAGCCCAACGCCACCTTGGATGGGATTACCACAACGGGTGGCCACCTAGATTTGGGCAATGCGCTGGACGGGGTTCGGGAACTTTGTAAAGGTGCGAAAGTAGGCCCACTGGAATTTACAGAAGTGCGTACCCAGGCAGGGGGCGATAAAATGAGGGTCTATTACCAAACCCCCAACTTCCAGCCCTACACCTTCCGGGTATTCAATATGTTGGGCCAACAACTTTATGAGCAAAAGTTAACACCGCTCCAATTCTCCGAAAATTATGTGGAATTCCCCACTACAGACCTGCCTGTTGGCGTATATGTGATGTCCATAGGACGGGGCGATGTAGTTAAATCAAGGAAATTTCCAAAAATTTGAATTCCGGTTTGGTTTTTAGGTGAAGCAAGTTTTACCTTTGCCGCCCGAAAACCACAGGAATGGCTCCGTAGCTTAATGGATAGAGCACCTGACTACGGATCAGGAGGTTAGAGGTTCGAGTCCTCTCGGAGTCACTACTACTGTTAAGTGTTTGAGTGTGTGGGTTTTATCTCACACACTCATTTTTTGAAAGCAGAGTATTCTCATCTAGAACACTTAAATTTTACGATTCAATGTCAAGAATTTGCGACCTGACGGGAAAGAAGCCGGTTACTGGGAACTATGTTTCCCACTCCTATGCGAAGACGCGCCGCCGCTTTTACCCAAACTTGCAGACCAAAAAGTTTTTCATTCCGGAAACGAACGAATGGGTAACGCTGAAGGTAAGCACGAGTGCGATCCGCACCATTTCTAAGCTGGGTATCTACCAGTACATCCAAAAACTGGAGAAAAAGGGTGAAATCACCTATTACCCAACTTCCGGCGAAGGCTGCTAACCCCCATTCATTCCATTCAACATTTTCCTATTCCCGGTCAGTTCGGGATTGAAAAATAAAAAATTGCACCATGGCAAAGAAAAGCAAAGGCAACCGAATCCAAGTTATTTTGGAATGCACGGAGCACAAAAACAGCGGCTTGCCCGGCACGTCGCGCCACATCACCGAAAAGAACCGCAAGAACACACCTGACCGTATGGAGTTGAAAAAATACAACCCCATCATGCGTAAATACACGGTGCACCGCGAAATCAAGTAACCACTCACACTCAAATACTGAGGTACCATGGCAAAGAAAGTCTCTAAAAACGCCCGTGTAGCACAACGTGCCGCCAATGCGGGCTCCGGTAAAGACCATGTTAAAGTGGTAAAAGCCGTAAAAGACCCGGCAACGGGCAGATACACCTACAAGCAAATGATCGTTCACAAAGACAAAGTGAAAGATTTCTTCGCTGACGCAAAATAAACCACGTCTTCGACGTGAAAACATATAACCGGGGAGTGCCGCTTGAGCGGTGCTCCCCGGTTTTTTTGTCAAATGCTGGGTGGCCGACAATTGAAGGGGATTAGTACGAACTTCCTATTCTATCACGCAGCGCAACACACATACCTTTGTTGTATAATCCAATAATCTTTAAAGGCACGCCTGATTTGGAATACATGACACCATTGCGTTTGGTCATTTTTGAGGATAACAGCGATTTTCGGGAGAGCCTGTTGCATCTTTTTCGTTTCACCCCCGATGTTGAAGTAATTGGGGCATACCCAGATTGCTCTGAAGTGCGTAAAGCTGTTAGCCAATTGAAGCCCCAGGTAGTCCTGATGGATATTGATATGCCCGGCATGAATGGAATTGAGGCCACCGCCGTTGTTAAAGAGGTGTCGCCCACTACCCAAGTGGTGATGTTGACCGTAAGTGAAGAAGAAGACCGAATCTTTCAAGCCCTGCGAAATGGCGCCACGGGTTATTTGTTAAAAAAATCTGGGCCAGACGAGTTGGTAGACAGTGTGCGTCTGGTACATAAGGGGGGGTCTCCGATGAGCCCGGCCATTGCCAGAAAAGTCTTGCAGTTCTTTCACCTGACCAATACTATTTCCCAAAACACTGCTGCTGCAACTGTTTCCAACAGAACCATAGAAAATGATGATGATGGCCTTTCCACCGGACTGACGCCTCGAGAGCAAGAAATTCTCGAGGCGTTGGTGGACGGGTTGTCGTACAAAATGATTGCAGCCAAACACTTTATCAGTACCGATACCGTCAAAAACCACATTCAGGGCATCTACCGCAAATTGCACGTCAATTCTAAAGGTGAGGCCATTAGCTACGCCCTGAAACGTGGGATTGCCGGAAACAGGTGATTAGCAAGCAACACGGACAATTCTGAATTACAGACACTTGCAATCAAAGCAAACGGACGGACACTATAAAACTAGAACAAATACAAACGCTTTGAAATTTTCCCTGCCCAATGGATGCTGTGGTATTGAGGAAGCGAGCACAAATCAGGGCAAACACTATGACTCACGGCGAGCATGCCGCACCGGAACGAACGTCGGGGGAGCTTCATTTCCCTAAAACCCTCTCTCAACGTACACAAAATCAATATTTTGGCACGTTCCGTTTTTTGCAGCCCCGATTGGCATCTTGTCAGTCGGGGCTGCTGCCTTCTATCAGCCTTTCTTAAACGGAAGCACCCTAAATCCACCACTATTCCCAATGTGCAACCAATACGGACCGTTCGGTAAACTCCGGATATCCCACTTGATTTGTTGTGGTTGACCACTGCTGAATTGGCTGGACACCTTACGGCCCTGTGCATCAAAGATCTCCAATTGTAAGTCGAGTGGACTACGCATTACCAATTCCAATACCAGGTGGTCTCCAGCAGGATTGGGATAAAGTACCGAGCTTAATATGTCTGGCAGGTTTCCCACACCAGTACTCTGTTCTACATTGGCACAATAAACCTCCGTACAACCCACACAATCGCCTACCGTAACACAATAAAGGCCGGGGTCCAGGTTCTGGATTTCAGCCGTGGTTTCTCCAGTATCCCATTGATAACTATAGGGGGTACAACCACCCTGCGGGTTTAGGGAAACCGAGCCGTCGGATTGCCCCGGGCTGCAATTGGTTGTGACGGGGTTGAGGGCCCAACTTGAAGGGTTACTATCAAAGGAAGTTGTGGCACCTGCGCTCAGGTTGTAATAACTGCCACTGGCACTAGTCCGGAGTTCCACGCTTCTGACCATGTAGTGAATCATGCCTGGACCTGGACAGGCGTCTGTGTACGCCGTACTGGATACAGGGGCCTGGTTGAGCAGCCTGAATACGGAGTCGAACGCTGTTTTTTTATAAATATAATAGCCCAAAGCATTGGCGGGGTCATCCCATGACAACTGCACATTCAATCCAGCTTGGCTAGCACTCAAGGTCTCCACGGGTGGGAGCACATGCATTCGGAGGGTCGGGTCACCCATGAGCGCGTTGTGGACATAGATGCCATAGTATGGTGGGATATACCGCCCCGTGTTGGTCATTGTTACCTGGGTGGAATACCCAATATGTTCGCCCAATGCCATGTGGTGTAAGAACCAATTCGGCCGGTTCGCCCAAGTGCTGGCCAAACAGGTTCTGGAAGCAATGGCTGCGCGCAGGAAATCGTTGGGGTAATCCCAGTCGCCAAAATAAGAGCCAAACAAGAGGGTAAATGCCATTTGCAGCGAATCTGTGGTAAAGTTGGTGGTATTGGAAATATCGGATGCGCTTTCCGGTCCGCCTCCGCCGCACCCATAAGACCACATATAGGATTGATTGGCAAGGGTTTGTC
>JALHPW010000069.1 GCA_022842255.1 Saprospiraceae bacterium
CCTGCATTCGGTGCCATCCAACCATAAGGTTGAAGCCCAAACCGAGCAGCAACGCCAGTGCCCCAAATTTTAAATCAAATACCGGAGCAATACTCCATTGCCTCGATTTGTGCGCTAAAATGGCGAATAAAATACCCAGAACAACCTGAAAATCAATACGTTCTCGCGGAAAATCAAAATATTGGACAATGCAGTACCCCAGGATGCCGATTGCGGCCAACAGCACCTCAGGGTCTAGTCCCTCCGGTTGTTTTAAGGTCCGCACTGCCATCAAAAACGCCATTCCAAACAAGCCACAAAACCACAAGACGCCCAGCATACCCATCTCCGAACGGATTTCCAGATAGTCGTTGTGTGCCCGGGTAAACACAACGTTTCCTTCGGCCAAACGGTAGCCTTCCCCGATATTTTTGGAGGGCATCCAGAATTTCCAGGCGCCGTTGCCAACCCCCAGCCAATAGTGGTCGGCATTGAGCAGGTCGGTTTTGTACCAAACGAAACGCCGCTCATTGGCAGTGGCGCTTTCCAGGTAATTCAAGGGATTTAGTCGCTCAATTGCTGAATTGCCCTTGCCTTTCCAAATGAGCAAGCCCAGCAACAATCCAATGCCCAGCATTCCAGCGGGCAGTAATTTTTTGAGGAATATTTTGCGAAACCCCGTTTCAAAAAAGGCCCGAACAAGGCAATAGGTCAATACCCCAACCGCCCACGCGAGCATCGCGGTGCGTACTTGCAGGATGAAAATAAGCAAGGTAAGCAAGCCGAATGTCAGGGCCAAGACGAGGTTTTTTTTGCGCAGGTTTGTTGTGGGCCAAACGAACAACCAGTTGAGCACCAGGAGAAAGAACAGAAATTCAGCAGCCAAGCTTTTGTTTCCGGAAGTGCCCGAGGCATATTGGTAGAGGGTTTCGTTGTCCAATCCACCGTTTATGGCCGCGCTTCCAATTTGGAAAAACAGGACGAGGCCCACAAGCAGCGTGATCACCCTGGTAATCCGCCCCAACTCCCTGCGCGCCATGTCCTCGTTTCGGTGCAAAGCTTGCCTGACGAACCAATACACCCCAAAAAGCAGCAAGGGCTTTTGGGCATAAAAAACGCCTTCCGACCAACTGAGCGACCAGGAAACAGCAATCCAGTTCAACACACACCAACCCAGCAACACCAAATCAAAAAGATGCCAAGGGGTATCGCGGTGTTTTTTTAAATCTTTCCACAGCAAAAAAAGGGATACCAACAAGGCTACCGAGAGCAAAAAAAAGCGTGGCACAAGCGTAGTATCAGCGCAAAAAGGCCAAAAAGACAGGGTTCCGCTGATCAGAATGAGCCAAAGCGCCGTGGGCCAGGCACCCATGTCAGTACGGTTTTTAGCAGGAGAAGAAGTGGCCGCGCGCATGGAAAAGAATAGAATTTAGGCAGCAATAATCGGGAGAAAGTGTGACACGGCTACATTTGCCCGCGAAAACACTCACAACACTGATGCTCATTTTCAAAAAAGTAGCCGATTTGCGCCAATGGCTGGACAGCCAAAGCCTCCCCATTGGATTTGCCCCCACCATGGGCGCACTTCATGAAGGTCACCTCGAACTCATCCGGATGGCCAAGCGCGAGGGGTGTGTGGCCGTGGCTAGTATCTTTGTAAACCCCACCCAGTTCAACGACCCCAAGGACCTCGAAAAATATCCCAGAACCCCCGAAAAAGATGCGGCCTTGCTGATTTCCGCAGCATGCGACGTGCTGTTTATCCCCAGCGTGGAGGAGGTGTACCCACCGGGCGTAAACCTTACGATTGACCTGGATTTCAAGCAGTTGGACAAGGTGATGGAAGGGGAGTTCCGGCCCGGACACTTTAAGGGTATGGCCACCGTGGTAAATCGTTTGCTGGACATTGTAAAGCCCCAGCGTCTCTACATGGGGCAAAAAGATTACCAGCAGCTCAGCATTGTGCGCGATATGATCCGCCAATTGGCCCTGCCCGTCGAGCTCGTGATGTGCCCCACGGTGCGCGAACCCGACGGTTTGGCCATGAGTAGCCGGAATGTGCGGCTCAGTCCTGCAATGCGCTCGGCCGCCCCCGTGATCCATCAAACCCTGCTATGGGCCAAAACCGCCCTGGAACAAAACCGCCCTGTTTCCGAAATCCAGGAAACAGCTATGGGAAAGCTTACGGAAGCTGGTCTGCGACCCGAGTATTTTGAGTTGGTGGATGGCGTGACCTTAGAGCCGATTCGCCCCCAAGGCGCTATTTTGTTTATGGACGAAACCGGTATGGGCGGGTCTATTGTGGCCTGCACGGCTGTTTTTGCGGGAGAAGTAAGACTGATCGACAATCTTATGCTCACATAAATTCACCTCGAATGGCACAGCATAGGGCGAAAAAGTAGAAAATTCGCGCTACCTCGTGCAATTCGTGGCCAAAACGCTCCACCATGAAAAAACAATCTAAAACACCCCTTTTCGGCACCATCCGCAAGGCTTTCCAAATGGCCATCGCTGCCGAACGCCGCAAAACCTCTGCGGAAGAAATCGTACAACGCAACGAGGAATACCGCCGCTCCCGCCGCAAATTTTTGGAAAATGCGGGCAAAACGGTATTGGCCGGTAGCCTTCTCCCCCAATTGGCCTTGCCCAGCTTTAGCCGCGCCATCGCCCCCCGGATTGCCATTGTGGGCGGCGGAATCGCGGGGCTGCATGCCCTGCATATCTTGAAAAAGAACGGCTTGGACGCCACCATCTACGAATCGTCGAACCGGACCGGCGGACGGATGTTCAGCGTCACCGACGCCATGGGCCCGGGCACCTGGACGGAATTTGGGGGCGAGTTTATCGACACCAACCACGCGGATATGTGGCGATTGGCGGAGGAATTCGACCTGGAGCTTATGGATTTTGCGCAGCCCTCGGAGGCCAAGTTGATTAAAGAGGCCTTCTATTTTGACGGCAAACATTACACCCAGGCACAGGTAGTGGAGGAATTTCGTGGTTTTGCGCCCCGGATGCAAGCCGATATTGACAAACTGGGAGATGAAGTTTCGTACAAATCGAAAGACCGTTTTGTCAAAAAGTTTGACCGCATCAATTTATCGCAATACCTGGAACAAATCGGGGCCAGCGGCTGGATCAAACGCCTCATCGAAGTGGCCTATGAATCCGAATACGGCCTTTCGCCCGAAGTACAATCCAGCCTCAACCTGCTGTTGCTGATTTCGACCGAAACCCCCAACGGACAATGGGAGGTGTTTGGCGAAAGCGATGAGCGCTATAAAATCAGAAACGGCAACCAACGCATTCCCGATGCTTTGGCGGAGCGCCACGTCAACCACCTGGAAACGGGGCTTTCGCTGGAATCTATCCGCACCAAAGGCAGTGCCTATGAACTTTATTTTTCCGGCATGGGCGAACCCGTGGCGGCAGATTTTGTCATCCTGACCATCCCGTTCACCTTGTTGCGGAAATTGGAGATAAAACTAGACATGCCCGCCGTTAAACGAAAGTGTATCAATGAATTAGGCTATGGTATCAACGCCAAACTCATGTTGGGCATGAAAAGCCATTTCTGGCGTGAAAAGGGATATTCTGGGCTGGTTTATTCAGACAATGGTATCCCGAATGGCTGGGACAATGCCCAGCTTCAGACGGCCGACAACCAATCCGCCGGGCTATCCATCCTTTTTGGCGGGCGGCGCGGCACCAATGTGGGGCATGGCACCCAGGATCAGCAAAAGGACAAGTATTTGAAATTGTGGGACCAGATTTTCCCGGGGGCTGCGGCGGCGTTCAATGGCAAAACAGCCCGCATGGATTGGCCGACCTACCCACATGCGTTGGGTTCGTACGTATGCCCAACCGTGGGGCAGTACACCAGCATAGGTGGCGCAGAACAAATGCCCCTTGGCAACGTCTTTTTTGCAGGCGAACATTGTGGGGGCGACTTTGCGGGTTTCATGAACGGTGCCGCGCAGAGCGGACGGGAAGCCGCCGAAGCCATTGTGGCCAAGCTTAAATAGTGGGCGATGTTGCTGAAATGAGGCTGTTTGTTCACCGCAGAGACGCGGAGGCACAGGGTCACAACTTGTTGATTATCAAAAACACTGCGCCTCCGCACCTCTGCAGTGAACAGAAAAACTTGACTTATGGGACCGCCTCATGCCAATGATGATAAAAAATAAAAAATTCGACTTCCTGGTTACGAATTGGCAATCCATCGGCATAAAAGGACAATTGCCAGAATTCAGTATCATTGCTGTCAACAATAATGCTGTCTGGCATGGCACGAATCCTTGATTTCTTCTTAAACTTAAAAACAAACCGCGTTTGCGAAAAATACCCTGACCACGGGCTACTTTTTGCGGGCCTGGAACGTGAAGAAACGGCTGCCGTTCAATGTCTGTCAGCACGGGTGTCCGGCTTCATCCAGGGGATTGGCAAGGAATATCGGCTTTCGGATGACGATATCGAGGAACTTATTTGTGATTGTGTGACCATTTGCCTTCAAAAAATCAAAACCAAACAGTACGTCTTTATCGGCTACGACCCGGCCACGTTTGTCATAGAAATTGCCAAAAACCGGGTGCGCAATTTTAGGCGAAACGCATTGCGGCACGAAACGGTAGGCTTGGAAAATGCGCAGGAATTAGCGGAGGAACCAGAATTTGGGAGTTTAGCCGAAACAGAACGACTCGAAAACCTGCTTCAGCAGTTAGACCCCAGTTGTCAAAACCTGATTCGATTAAAATACCTCGACGAACGCCGCGACAAGGACGTGGTGGAGCAAAAATTGACACAATACACCACCGTAGATGCCCTTAAAAACCACCGCTCCAAATGCCTGAAAAAACTGGTTGAACTTGGCCTAAATGCTTCATTATTAACCCGTTGAAAAATGGACGATTTTTACCAAAAAATAGAAAGGTACCTGCTCGGCGAACTAGAGGAACGCGAGCTGGCGGCCTTTGAAGACGCACTCCAAACAGATGCTGCGCTGGCCCAATCCGTAGCCCAGCACCGGGAAATGATGGAACGTTTGGAGGCCCTGCGCTTGCGCAACCTGGTGAAATCAACCACGATGCAGCAAGCAAACTCGATGGCGACCCGGGGGCCCAGTCTGCTTTTTGGGATAGTGGCGGCCTCCTTGCTTGTTTTGGCAACCACTTTTTGGTACTTCAATCGGTCTGTTGAGCCCCCCTTACCCCCTGCAAATCTTCCAGTCCCCACCACGCAAACACCAGTAGAAAAAAAACAAACCCCGGCTCCAGAACAACCCAAAGAAAAACCGGAAGCAAAACCAAATTTGATTGCCCTTGCCCGCGAATTTCAGGAGAAGCCCTCCCAAAGTCTGGTGCGGGATGCGGCTCAAACAAGCAACCCTGCTACCAAAACAACGACAGAACAAGCTACGGAGGCTTTTTTTAATAAAAACTTTCGTCTGGCAGCCCAATTGTTGCAGGACGACCAAATCGTGCTACCAGCAGAGGAACTCCGTTTTGTCCGGGCGAGTGCCCGACTGAACGCTGGCCAATTTGAAGGCGCCGCTGCTGATTTTGACGCATTGAAGGGCAGTTTTCAGTTCAAACACGAGGCCCGCTGGAATTTTTTGCTCTGTCAGCTAGCCTTGGGGAAAAACAAGGAAGCCAGCGTTTTACTGCAAGCATTTGTGGACGATGCGGATTTCCCGTTTCGGCAAAAAGCCTTGGAATTGCGAAGCAAACTTAATTTTTGAGGGCGGTCATATCGCCCAGCGCCACAAAACCTGCCCAGAAAAACGGGTGAGCGCCCAGTCCAGGGTTTTGTAACAGGTAGCTGCGTTTGGCATCGGCCAAGGCAATGTTTTTAGGTTTTCCAGATTTGATTTCCTTGTAAAAATTATCCATTACCTGCATGGTGGACTGGTCGTTTACGCTCCAAAGCGAGGCCACGATGCTTTTTGCCCCGGCGAAGGCAAAAGCTCGGGCGAGGCTCAATACCCCTTCGCCGCGCTGTTGTTCGCCGATGCCCGTTTCGCAGGCAGAGAGTACCACCAGGTCGGCATAGATAGGTAAGTTGTACAACTCGCCCACCGTCAGCACGCCTTCGTCGTCTAAACCCGCGAAGGCTAAAAAGGAAAATTCCCCCGCCGCAGGGTTGGCCTTGCCGTGCGTAGCTAGGTGCAGGATACGGTACTTGGCGGCTAATTCTAGGAATGTTTGCTTGCTTGCTGCTTCTCCCAACCACACCTTGGAGCGGCCCCCATACCGTGTTTTGGCGCGAAAAACCTCCTCACCAGAGAAGGGCAAGGCCGAAAACCCAAGACGAATGGCCGTTTCCTGTCGCAGTAATACAGTCAGGCTGGTGGTATCCTCCCCATAAAACGGCGCGAATGCCAGGAGTCCGTTGGTGGTTGTTTGACGGTGTTTGCGTTCCATCATTTGGTGGAGCATGGTAGCAGAATAGGCATAATGCACGGCGTGGTTTTTCAGCAAAAACGGATAGGTGCCAAAATTGCTCAAATCCTTTGGTGCGGCACTGAGCAAGGCTTCGAAGGGAAGGTTGTACAGCGATTCGCCGGGCACGATGATGAGTTCTGGGGTGAGTGATTCGGCGATGGGGGCGAGTAGTTTGTTGTACAATTGTTGTGCGGCATCGGCATATTGCTGTACGGTACTTTGATAGCCTGCGGGCGTTTTTTGGGCGGCGGTGTGATAGCCGGAGATGCCCTCGCGCAGGGCCTGCACCCAGGCGGTGAGTGGAAAATCCCTCGGAATTTTGACTACACGACTGGTTTTGGGTTGCACCACAAAGACAAAAATAGAGGCATCGCCCACAAAAAATTCGAGCAGGGTTTGTTGTGGGGAAAGCAGCTGTTGGGTTTTTGCCAGCGAGGAATTTTGAAGTGCGTATTTTAGACGGAAATAGTCTGGGTATTTTTGTTCGAAGGATTTGCGGAGTTGGTCTTGTACCGCCCTGGTTTCGGAAATTTTTGTGTCTACTGAGAGCACCAATGAATCGCTGAGTGCAAGGCCTTTACTTTCGATAAGTGAGCGCCGGTTTTTTCCAAGTATGAAAAGCTTTGCTTGCAACATCGAATCCTGACGCATCTCCATGTCGGGTATCCCTGCGAAATGGCGTGCATCAGCTTCTTGGGTAGCTGAGAGGAGCAAGTGCCCATGCATTTTTTCACTGATTTGCCAGGCGTTTTCGAGCGAGGGGGAATCCAGGGGCTTGATCTTCGTAAAAAGTAGTTCCGCTTCGATGGATCGTTCGAAGTATGGAGGCGTCTCGTTCAATAATTTTTGGCGGGCGTCAGGCAAGACTTCTGCGCGCAGGTTTTTTTCTACATCACGTTTCGCCCGATTGAAATAATCAAGTGCCAAATAAAGCAGACTGTCTTGTTGCGTCGCCGAGTACCATTTGGCATAGGCATGCCCCATTTCGGCATTGTTGTGGTAGAGAATGTTGCAGTCTGGGCCGTACAAGCTTTTCAACATTTGCTCATTGGTTTGGAATAATTGAATTGCCTCAGCGTATTGACCGTTGCCAGACAAGGCCCTGCCCAGGTAGAGCGACAAGGTGGCAGTATTCGTGTTGTCAGATTTGCTTGCGGTCTGGGATATCTCCAGTGCTTTGGCTTGCCAACGAACAGCCTCCGGGTAATTCTCCATGGCGAGGTAGGCTTTTCCCAAATCGCTACAGGTGTACAAATAATCGGCACGTAGGTTTTCACCACTGGCAATCATAATGGAATCTTCCTTTTGAAAATACGCCAGTGCTGCGTGGAGTTCTTTTTTGTAAAGAAGGGCTTGGCCAATTTGTGAATAACAGTCCGCCAAACCATTGTGATTCAATTCGTTTTGAGCCAATTGGATGGCCAGTGCTTGATTATAGTAAAACAGGGCATCGTCGTACTTCCGAATATACTTATAGAATGCGCCCATGCTCATGTAGGTGCGTGCGAAATCGGGGTGTGAGGCCGGCAATATTTGTTGTTGAATGAGCAGCACCTTTTCCAATCCAGTGATGGATTCCTTATAAAATCCGTTGTACAAATACGCCTGTGCGAGTTTTTCCTGTGCGGTGGCGTACGTTTTACTCCTTTCGCCATGGCAAATACGAAAGGCATCGGCCGCTTTTTGAAAATACAGGATGGCTTCTGTGTAGGTGCTTTTTTCCAATTGCGCAATGCCCATTTGCAGGAGCGCATCGGCGTGGTCGGGGTGGTCTTTCGCCACAAACCGGACTTGCATATCCAATGCTTTTTGCATCGCCTCAATGGCCTCGTCGTATTTGCCCAAGCGCACCAGGGTTTTCCCCAACAGGGTCCAAATCGAGGCCGTTTTAGCGGAACCTTCTGGCTCAAGTTTAGCCCGTATCAGGACGGATTCGGTGAAAAAGGACTGGGCTTTTGCAAACTTTTTTTGTGCAAATGCGGCTTTGCCCGACCAAAAAGCAGCCTCTTCGAGCGCCATTGCTGCCTCGGGCTCGGCTTTGAAGTATTCATAGGCCAATTCAGCGCACTCGCCAGCGAGCTTGTATTGGGTTGAATCGAACGCAGTGTGCGCGTTTACAATGAGTAGTCTTGCTTCAAGGGTGTTTGCAGGCGCCAGGGGGCTTTGTGCCCAAAAAACCTGCGGAAAACCAATGCCAAGGAAAAGGAAAAACAAGGTTTGGGGAATCACTTTCATGCTGTAAATTTTTTTGGTGACGCGGTTACAAAATGAAAGCGCAGCGAGATTAAGGGGTTAAGACCAGAAGATTTATCAACTAAACCACCTCGCAGCATGAAATCTTTCCACACCGCTAATGATTCTGAAAATCCAATGTTAGGCAAATATCGCCTGAAATTGGTAATCCTTACCTTGTTTTGGCTATTTTTTGCGAGTAGCGTTAAGGCTCAAGGCCCTTGCGAGCAAATTTCCTTTTCGATGGAGGATTTAGGCCCCTGTGAATTTGGCGCTAGCTATTCAACCCAGACGGACTGTTACGTCGAGTTGCGATTCATCCTTACCTCTGGCGAGTTTGCTTCCTATACCGTCAACTCCGACGATGGGTTCATGGTGCAAGAAATCAGTCCTTCAGAGCTATGGATAACCCATGAGTTTGGTTTTATACCCACGGACTTCCATATACCCTTGTTTTTTACGTTGCCATACGATCTGAATACCTCCATGACCATTGCTTTTGACAATGCTTGTGCGCAACTCGGCTGCGAAATCATTGGCGGCTGGCCCTTGACTCCTTGTCCGGGCCCACAGGATGCCAGTATTATTGGGGTGAAGTACAGGGAATGTGGAAGTCTGCCGTATATCAACCAAACGCCTATTTCCGGCTGGTTGATCCAACTTTTGGATGTGGATGGAAATATTATAGAAGAGCAGCTCACGGGAGCGGATGGAGCTTATGCTTTTTATGATCGATCCAAAGGCCAGTATATTGTGAGAGAAGCCGTTCAACCCGGCTGGACGCCCAAGGTGCCGGCCAGCGGGGAGTATTTGATAAACCTGGATTATTCGGAACAGCGGATTGCCAACTTTGGGAACTGTCCGCCGCAACCCCTTCCCTGCGATTGCCCCGCGGGTACCAATCCCGGCGGGAACCTTGCCCAGAACGGCAATTTTTCGGGCAGTGGAGGCTTTAGCACAGGCTATACCTTAAACAACACCCCGACCCTCCAGGCCGGTGAATACTGGATTGGCACCAATCCCAGTCAAATCAACGCGGGGTTTGCCTCTTGCGGCGACCACACAACGGGTTCCGGCAACATGATGGTGGTGAATGGGGCGGCAAACCAAAACACCTCCGTGTGGTGCCAGACCTTCACCATGGCGCCCAATAGTTCGTATAAGTTTGAGGGCTGGATGGCCTCCTTGTCGGGCGCTTCGCCAGCGCAATTGAACATCAATTTCCAGATCAACAATGTAATCTGGTCGCAACAGGTATTTGCGCCCACGAGCACCTGCAATTGGGAGCCATTTTGTTTTCCCTGGACCAATGGTCCCAACCCGACCACGGTTACGATTTGTTTGGTCAACCAGAACGTGGCCACATCGGGCAATGATTTTGCCCTGGACGATATTAGTTTCCGCAGGTGTGTGGCACCGGGTGGGAATCTTTCCGGGGTGGTTTACCGCGAATGTGACGGGCTGCCTTACACAGACCAACCCGTGCTCTCCGATTGGACGGTGCAGTTGCTGGACACCATGGGCAACCTGATTGCCGAGCAGGTAACAGATGCTGGGGGTATTTATCGTTTTGCTGACTTGCCAATTGGAATATATTGGGTAAAAGGAATTGCGGCGCCCGGTTGGACGCCCAATGTCCCTGCCAATGGACAGTATACGGTTGAGCTTGTTACTGGGGATAGTTTGGTGCGGGATTTTGGGGTGTGTCCTGGGTGTGGTTGTGATTCGATCACAACCGTGATTCATCAGACTATTGGTAATGCGGATACCAGTATTTATTTCTTGAGTTTTATGAACAGTGGGGTGTTTTGTTTCCCGTATTTGGAGTTAAAGGTTGAAACAGGTGAATTGCTAGATTGGACAGGGTTGGAGCCCGGATGGCTAATTGAGCAGATAAACAACAAAACCATTCGGGTGATTCCGCCAGCCGCCTACCTACCATACGGCTCTTTTACGCCTTGCTTTTTCAGGGCCTATGGTGTTGGGCAACATAACATCATCGTCACTACGGGCACAGACGATTTGGCTTGTGCCAGGGCATATTCTTATCCCAATCCTCCTGTTTCACCCAACCCGATGTGTTGTCCAAATGGTGCAACACTTGGACCGGAATTGGTGGTCAATGGTGATTTTAGTACTATTACCGTCCCGGGGTCCGACTACTCGTTTGGGAACGGTGGCCCAGGCTTTATTTCCATCCAAACCCAAAACCAGATATTCAACACCACTTGGCAATGCGTGGGCAAAACGGGCCCGAACGATCAGTTTTTGATAGTTGATGGAGCATTGAGTGCTGGCAAAGTGGCTTGGAAACAGCAAGTAAACGTAAATGCAAACGCAACCTATGTTTTCTGCGCACAATTCAACAACCTATTCAAAACCACACTGCTGAGTTCCAACCCCGCAAAGCCTGTTATAGAAATGTGGATAGAGGATGTGGCAGGAATGACTGTTGCTTCCGCCACCCCCTATTCACTGGCCGAAAGCCCTGACGCATGGATCAATCTGTCGCTCAACTGGGCAAGTCCCAACAATCTGGCAGGGCCTTACACCTTAAAAATTGCAACGTCAAACCTGTTGGGTTACGGGAATGATTTTGTGATCGACTGCATCAGTTTTCGCGAGTGTATATCTCCCCTGCCTTGTTTCGCCGACTACAATGTCCAGTTTATCAATAACTGCGGATTGGTCCAGTTCAATAACCTGTCCATGGGCACAAACCTTAGTTACAGCTGGGATTTCGGCGACAACCAGACATCTACGCAGGCAGCCCCAATGCACCAATATGCCCAATGCGGTACCTATAATGTGTGCCTTACGGTATCTGGCCCAACTTGCCCACCCACCATTCTCTGCCAGCAAATTACCATCTCTGACCCCACACCGCCAAGCCTTACTTGCCCTTCCAATATTACGGTACAAGGGTACTTAGATCCACTGGGAAATTGTAAAACAGAGGTGACGGGCCTTGCGCCTACGGCTTCCGACAACTGTTTGTTGTTAGGGGGAGCCTACGTGATCAACAATGGGAACCCGGTATTGATTCTCGATGCGAGCGGTGTGGTATTCGACCAAGGTACCACGACTGTGACGTATATCGCAGCAGATTGGTGTCTTAATACTTCCACCTGTTCCTTTACCGTGACGGTGGAATGTGGGGACTGTGTTTGCCAAGTACCGCCGAACACGCAAGGACCTGAACTGGTGGTCAATGGTGGATTTTCAACCAGTGGAGGCTTTACATCGGGATACACCAACAATTGTACAAATCAATTGGAAGGACAGGTTTGCGTCAGCAGCAGTCCACAAAGCGTAAATGCGGGCTTTACTGACTGCGACGATGTTCCCACGGGGACAGGTGGCATGTTGGTGGTCAATGGAGCGACCACTGCGGGCGTGGACGTATGGTGTCAAACATTTACGGTAAGTCCCAGCACAGACTATTTTTTCACTTATTATCATACCTCATTGACAGGAGCCAGCCCGGCCCAGACACAAGTATTTATCGGAGGGTCTCCTTTCGGTTCCATCGGGCAGTCAGCCGCAACCCCCTGTGTTTGGAGACAAAATTGTGTGAAATGGACCTCTGGGAGCAACCAGACCTCTGTGACGATTTGTATCCGGGACATCAATCTTCAATCTCAGGGAAATGATTTTGCGCTGGATTTAATCAGTTTCCGCTCCTGCACACCACCACAGCCTTGCCAGGCCTCTATTAATGTTACGCAAAATTCCGATTGCACCGTAACCGTGTGCGCGGTAACGACGGGTGCCCAACCCATTGTTTATCAATGGTGTGATGGTAGAACTGACGCATGTTTTACTACCTTCCAAACCCCATGCGTTCCCACCACGTATTGTGTAACGGCCACTTGCGCGGATGGAACCACATCCTCGGCTACGGTGGTTCATACCGTCACGGATGTAACCCCACCCCAGGCCGTTTGCAACCTGGGTCTTGGTATTGATTTGGGGGTAAACTGCAATTTTCAGGTCACACCGGCTTTTGTGGATGGCGGCTCTACCGACAATTGTGGTATTCAATCCATGAGTGTCAATCCGACCAATCTGGCGGTTTGCACCAATAGTATCGTGACCCTCACCGTGACGGACTGGTGCGGAAATGTCAGCACCTGCACGATGGGCATACAAACGACTGAAGGGATTCCACCAGTTTTAACCTGCCCGCCGAACGCGGCGATTAC
>JALHPW010000070.1 GCA_022842255.1 Saprospiraceae bacterium
ACGCCATGCCCGCGGCGTGATAGAAATATTTTCCCCTATGTGAGGCAGGTCACATAAGTCCCGTACCCCCCCGGCCCATCTTTGTGGTAAATTCAACCGGACGATGAAAAAGATGCCTATCCTGATCAAGTTTGCAATTGTTTGCAGCATTTGTATGGGAATTATCGCTTGCATCGTCTGGTTGTTCAACCATTTTTCATCAAAATAAAATCTGTTTGTTATGAAAAAGAACATGGGTTCTGCCGACCGCGTCATCCGCCTGGTCATCGCCGCCATCGCTGTTTTCCTTTATTTCAATGGCACCGTTACGGGCACCATGGGCATCGTGGCTTTGGCCGTGGCCGCCATTTTTACCCTGACCAGCTTGGTGAGTTTTTGTCCAATTTATGCACTTGTGGGTATGTCTACTTGCCCTAGGCCGGCTGCCAAAAATTGAGCTGGCAAGCCTATTTTAAGTTGAAAAAGTGAATTGGTGGCTAAAGGAGCGCTGGGGAGAATTATTGCAGTGCAAGAATGTGCTAAAACTGTCTGCGAGCTTATTAATCTTGCGGCAAATAAAATGTAGCACCGATGAAGAAAACGACACTGCTTTTGCTTGCACTGCTTTTGGAGGTTCCCGTCATTTTCGCCCAAAAAGAGATTCCACTCCGTTCCACGCCTGCCCCAGCCGGTGTGGAATGGAGCACACCGGAGCGGCAATATTTCAGCCCGATTTTCCAGACGGAGGTGGTCACCAATACCTCCCGTCCAAGCCTCACGGTTTATTCGCCCAATCCGGCGGTAGCCAACGGGACTGCTGTGATTGTGGCGCCCGGTGGCGGGTTCCATGCGCACAGCATCAACAGTGAAGGGGTAGACGTAGCAAAATGGCTCGTCGAGCGGGGTGTGACGGCTTTTGTTCTAAAGTACCGGCTGGTGCCTACGGGCGAAGACGGCGTAGCGGAGTTTGCCCAGAAGGTGGCCGACCGCGAAAAAATGGAGCGGGATGCTGCCCCAATCATCGAATTGGCAAAAGCCGATGGACTGGCAGCCATTGAATATGTACGCACCCATGCCGAGGAATTTGGCGTGAAGCCCAACCGTATCGGCATAATAGGCTTTTCGGCAGGGGGAGCGGTGGCTGGTTCGGCGGCCTTTGATTACACAGCAGCGAGCCGCCCCGATTTTGTTGCCCCCATTTATCCAGCCATGCAAGTGGTAAACACCGCAACAGTGCCTGCCAACGCGCCGCCACTGTTCATCGCCGTGGCCCGCGACGATGTATTTGGGTTTCAAAAACTGAGTACTGCGCTATTCGACCAGTGGAATGCTGCCGGTAAATCGGCGGAACTCCATGTGTACGACGAGGGCGGACACGGGTTTGGGATGCGGAAACAAAACCTGCCCAGCGACCATTGGATTGAACGTTTTGGGGAATGGCTCGATGCGCGTGGCTGGCTGAAAAACTACCGCGACCTCAATCACAATGGTCAAAAAGACCCCTACGAGGATTCCGCTTTGCCCATCGAAAAACGCATCGACAACCTGCTCGCCCAAATGACCCTGGAAGAAAAGGCTGGGCAAATGTTCATCACCGGAGTGCCGGTCAATCGGGACGGCAGCCTGGATTTTAATCCGGCGTTGGTCAGCGGTTTTGCAGCGTTCAGGCCTGCAGCCAAAGATCATGTGGCCAAATTGAACCTGTCGCATTTCAATCTGTGGCAGATTCCGGACGACCCAGCGGTGCTGGCAAAATGGAACAACAAACTTCAAAAATTTGCCGAAAAAACCCGCCTGCAACCACTTCAGAAACAATATTTTCGCGATGTCGGCCAGCGGTTTTTCCCAATGGCCGGAAACACCAGGCTTTGCGGCCATTGGCGATGAAAAGTTGATGGAACGTTTTGCCAACATCATTCGGCAGGAGTATCTGGCCGTTGGCATCCGCGAATCCCTGCACCCACAAATTGACCTGGCTACCGAGCCGCGCTGGCCGCGTATTTCGGGCAATTTCAGCGAAGACGCCCAGCTCACAGCGCGCATGGTGACGGCATATATCAAGGGCCTACAAGGAGATAATTTAAAAAATGGGGTGGCCTGCATGACCAAACACTTCCCCGGTGGTGGTCCGCAAAAAGAAGGGCTCGACCCCCATTTCCCGTTCCAGAAGGGACAGGTGTATCCGGGTAAAAACTTCGACTACCACCTCATTCCTTTTGAAGCGGCATTCAAAGCGGGCACCGCGGCCATCATGCCCTATTACGGCATCCCGGTGGGCCAAACAGACGAGGACGTAGCCATGTCGTTCAACAAAAGCATCATCACCACTTTGCTTCGTGAAAAGTACAAATACGATGGTGTGGTTTGCACCGATTGGGGGCTGATTACGGATGTAAAAACACCGGGCTGGACCTGGCCTGCCCGTGCCTGGGGCGTTGAGGGTTTGAGTGAAAAAGAGCGGGTCAAAAAAGCAATTGATGCCGGGGTAGACCAGTTTGGGGGCGAGAATTGCCCACAGCACGTGCTGGATTTGGTGAAAGAAGGCGCGCTGAGCGAGGCCCGGATTGACCAATCACTACGGCGTTTGTTGCGCCAAAAATTTGAATTGGGCTTGTTTGACAACCCCTTTGTGGAGGAATCAAAAACGGCCCAAGTAGTAGGCAATGTTGAATTTCAAAAGGAAGCCGACGCCGCCCAACGCCGTGCTATGACCCTTTTGAAAAACGCCCAAAACACGTTGCCGCTAAAAAAGACCCCCCTGAAAATTTTTGTCAAAAACGTCAAACCCGAAGTCGCCGCACGCTACGGTACCGTAGTAAACACCCCCCAAGAGGCTGATATCGCGATTTTACGGCTAAATACGCCCTGGATTCCAGTCAAAACGGATATTCCAATGGCGCAGGGTTTTCACCATGGCGACCTGGATTTTAAAGAAAAGGAACTGGCTGAAATCCTGGCCATCTGCAAGGCCGTGCCCACCGTTGTGGATATTTACCTGGACCGTCCGGCGGTAATCCCGGAAATTAGCGGCGCATGTAAGGCCCTGCTCGCGAACTACGGTGCAAGCGATGCAGCGGTGTTGGATGTGATTTTTGGCAAAGCGAAACCAGAAGGAAATTTGCCCTTCGAACTGCCTTCCAGCATGGAGGCCGTGCGCAACCAGAAGGAGGACTTGCCATACGATTCCAAAAATCCGCTCTACCCGTTTGGGTTTGGACTGCGTTACAAAAAATAATATGCCATGCAACTGAAACACCTTTTTTCCCTGCTCCTAATGCTGTGCAGCCTCGCAGCAAGCGCTCAGCTGCGCGTCCAAAACCCGCGCATCGAAAACCTGTTTAATCCCATTGGCCTCGACGTTACGCAGCCACGGTTTGGCTGGCAACTTGCTGCCGAACGTCGCAACGTGCTGCAAACCGCTTACGAAATTCGAGTCGCCAGCAATGCAACAGCACTAAGCTCGGGCAAGAAACTGCTCTGGAATTCCGGGAAAATCCAGTCCGATGCTTCCGTTTGGGTGCCCTTTAATGGCCCAGCCCTGGTTTCAGGTAAAAAATACTGGTGGCAGGTGCGGGTTTGGGATAACGCTGGAAACATCTCCGCCTGGAGCGAACCCGCTTTCTGGCAAATGGGGCTCCTACAAGCCGCCGATTGGAAGGCAAAATGGATTTCGGTGAGCTCGCCAGAAGATTCCACCCAGCCCAGCCCTATGTTCCGCAAAGAATTTGCGACGAAGAAAAAGGTCGCTTCTGCCACGGTTTTTGTTACTGCGCACGGCTTGTATGAGGCTGAAATCAATGGTCAAAGGGTAGGCAAGGACTATCTCACGCCCGGCTGGACGGCCTATCAGAAACGGCTTCAGTACCAGGCCTATGATGTGACTGATTTGTTGAAAAACGGCCCCAACGCCATTGGGGTTACCCTCGGAAATGGCTGGTGGCGGGGCAATATTGGCTGGGTCACGGCCAAAGGTGTTTATGGTCCGGACGTATCGTTGCTCTTACAATTGGAGCTCGAATATACCGATGGCAGCCGCGAAACGATTGGCACGGACGACACCTGGAAATATACTACCAACGGGCCAATACGCACCGCTGAAATTTACCACGGCGAGACGTATGATGCTCGTTTTGAGCAACTTGGCTGGTCGTCCACAGGTTTTAATGACTACAAGTGGTACCCGGTGGTCGTCAAGGATTTTTCAAAAGAAACCCTAATCGGTACCTACAATGAGCCCATTCGCAAGCACGAAACGTTCAAACCCATCAAGATTTTTCGCACACCCAAAGGCGAACTTGTGGCTGACTTTGGCCAAAACCTCGTCGGTTGGGTGGAGCTGAATGCACGGGGCAAAAATGGCGATCGCGTTACCCTGCAATTTGCTGAAGTGCTGGATAAATATGGGAATTTTTACACTCAAAATCTGCGTGCCGCCCGTTGCACAGACACCTGGATTTTGAGGGGGCTGGACAAAGAAGTCTTCGAGCCTCACTTCACCTTTCACGGCTTCAGGTATGCGAAAATCGAAGGTTTCCCGGGGGAGCTAAAACCTGAAAACATCAAGGCCGTAGCCTTGTATTCAGCCATGCGCCCAGCAGGAACCTTCAGCAGTTCCGACCCACTTATCAACCAATTGCAACACAATATTCAATGGGGGCAACGCGGGAATTTCCTAGATGTGCCGACCGATTGCCCACAACGCGACGAGCGTCTGGGCTGGACGGGCGATGCACAAGCATTCAGCCGCACGGCCACCTTCAATTTTGATGCGCACAACTTTTTTGCCAAATGGCTCAAAGATGTGGCCGCCGACCAGCAACCCGACGGCATGGTGCCCTGGGTAATCCCGAATGTATTGAGTCCACGAAACGGCGCCTCCACCGGCTGGGCCGATGTGGCCACGATTGTACCCTGGAATATGTGGCTTGCGTACGGCGACCGTCGGATCCTTGAAGACCAGTACCCCAGCATGAAGGCCTGGGTGGAATACATGCGGACCAAAAGCAAAAACGACCTCTGGAACACCGGTTTTCACTTTGGCGACTGGCTGTTTTACTCCGTCACGGACGACAATGACGGTCGCTCGGCGATTACCGATAAATACCTCATTGCGCAGTGTTTTTATGCCCATTCGACACAATTACTCATCAATGCGGCGCAGGTTTTAGGCAAAAACGACGAAGTAGCAGCGTACACGGAACTCTTGAAAAAAATCAAGACCGCCTACCTCAATGAGTACGTCACGCCCAATGGCCGACCACTTTCGCCCACACAGACGGCTTATGTGCTGGCCTTGCAATTCGATCTGTTGCCAGAAAACCAGCGCGAACAAGCGGCCAAAAACCTGGCGGCCAACATCAAAAGCTACGGCAATCACCTGACTACCGGATTCCTGGGCACTCCGTATCTCTGCCATGTGCTCACGCGTTTTGGCTACAATGACCTGGCCTACACCTTGTTGAATCAAAAAACCTATCCTTCCTGGCTATATCCGGTCACGATGGGCGCCACCACGATTTGGGAGCGCTGGGACGGCATTCGGCCCGACAGCAGTTTTCAGGCGGTGACCATGAATTCCTTCAATCACTACGCCTATGGAGCCATTGGCGATTGGATGTACCGGGTCATGGCAGGTTTGGATGCAGCGGAGCCGGGCTATAAGGCAATACAAATCCAACCACGACCCGGTGGAGGATTTGCAAAGGCTTCCGCGACGCTTCAAACCTTGTACGGACCAGCTTCCAGCGGATGGGAAAGCGATGGCAAAACCTTGACACTAGCGGTGGAAATTCCACCCAATACGACAGCGACGATTTCCATCCCAACAACGGATGTCGCGGCCATCACCGAGGGTGGAAAGCCACTGAAGGACCTTTCTGAATTCAAGGTAGTTGGCAACCAAAACGGCTACCTGGTGCTGAAAACCGGCTCCGGGAAATATGTTTTCAAGTCACCAAACTAAAAATCCGTGTCTCATTCGTGCCATCTGTGGCCCCTTAACACACGGATGACGCGGATAAGACACAGATAAAATCAACTTATGCAAATCCTGCTCGGCATCATTTTCCACTTCATCGGCGGCTTTGCTTCCGGTAGTTTTTATGTTCCGTTCCGCAAAGTCCAGGGTTGGTCCTGGGAAAGTGCTTGGATTGTAGGTGGCTTGTTTTCTTGGCTGATAGTGCCCTTTATCGCGGCTGCTTTGACAGTGCCCGATTTCATGGGTATCATCCAAAGTACGGATGGTAGCACCCTGTTTTGGACCTACTTTTTTGGACTGCTTTGGGGCATTGGTGGACTCACCTTTGGACTGGCGATGCGTTATCTGGGCATGAGTTTGGGCATGAGCGTCGCGCTGGGTTATTGTTCCGCGTTTGGGTCTCTGGTGCCTTCGGTGTACTATGCTTTGAGCCCGAGCCCTGGGAAAGTCGGCATCCTGGAAATGATCAACAGCACTGGAGGTCAATTGATTTTGGTGGGTGTGGCGGTTTGTTTGGCAGGCATTGGCATCTGTGGCAGGGCAGGCATGATGAAAGAAAAAGAACTGGATGCTGCCACCAAAAAAGAAGGGGTGGCCGAGTTCAACCTGACAAAAGGCCTGCTCGTCGCCACGATTTCGGGTGTTCTCTCCGCCTGTTTTAACTTCGGAATCGAAGCCGGAAAAGACATGGCGGCGGTGGCCGTTGAGCATGGATCGAATCCGCTTTTTCAGAACAATGTGATTTTTGTGGTACTGCTTTGGGGTGGTTTGACTACCAATTTCCTGTGGTGTATGGTATTGAATTTCAGGAACAAAAGTTTTAGAGATTACGGCAACCGTACATCTGCATTGCTTAGCAATTACGCTTGGGCAGCCTTGGCCGGCACCACCTGGTTCATGCAATTTTTCTTCTATGGCATGGGCGAATCAAAAATGGGCAATGGTGCCTCGTCCTGGATTTTGCACATGGCTTTTATCATCCTCATATCCAGTGCCTGGGGACTATTTTTAAAAGAATGGAAAGGTGTGAGTCGCCGCACCTTTGCCACGATTTTGACAGGGGTGGGGGTGATTTTATTATCCGTGTTGATTGTGGGTTGGGGGAACTCGATGAAATAAAATCCGTGTCTCATCCGTGTCATCCGTGTTCCCCCGATCGAGAAGGGCACACGGATGACACGGATGAGACACGGATAAAAACCTAAAAACGATGTCAGTCAAAACCTTCCAACACGTCTCCTATCTATGGGACGAACAAAAAGCCGCAGCACTTGCCGGGGATGAGGTGGCATTGCTCGTTTATCGCTCGAATCTTTTGGGCGCCGACCTTCGCCTCACCAATTACGGTGGTGGCAACACCTCCTGCAAAGCCATGGCGAAAGACCCACTCACCGGTCAACCGGTAGAGGTGATGTGGGTGAAAGGTTCCGGCGGCGACCTGGGCACGATGAAGCGCAATGGCTTGGCGGCGCTCTACGTCGAGCGTTTGCGGAGCTTGAAAAACGTGTACCGCGGACTGGAGCACGAAGACGAAATGGTGGAGCTTTTCAACCATTGCATTTACGACCTGTCCTCCAAAGCGCCCTCGATTGATACGCCGCTGCACGGGTTCTTGCCGTTCAAACACATTGACCATCTGCATCCCGACGCGGCCATTGCGATTGCTGCCGCGAAAGATGGGGAGCGCATCACCCGCGAATTGTTTGGCGGCGCCATTGGTTGGGTGGGCTGGCAGCGTCCGGGCTTTGATTTGGGATTGAAGCTTTTGGCGTGCCTGGAAGAAAACGCCCAAAAAGGGATTGCTTTGCGGGGCATTATGCTCGGATCACATGGCTTGTTCTCTTGGGGCGATTCGGCATACGAAAGTTATGTCAATACCTTGGAAATCATTGAGATGTGTGCGGAATTTGTCAGTGCAAGTGAGGGCATGACTTCAAGTCACACCCTCACACAGCGCCCTGTATTTGGGGGAGCGAAAATTCAACTTCCCGGAAGTTCTAAACTTTCGGGAAGTTCCTCGCCAGCTCGAAAACAAGCTGCGTTACTCGCCCCGATCTTACGTGGACTTTGCGCAACAAATCCCCAAACCCCCAAATCCTCAAATCCCCCTGTTGGCCATTTTTCCGACGATGCACGTGTGCTGCAATTCATCAATTCAAAAGACTTGGCTCGGCTTGCCCCACTTGGAACCTCCTGTCCCGACCACTTTTTGCGCACAAAAATCAGTCCGCTGGTGCTTGATTTGAAGCCCGATGAGGATCTGTCGGAGGCCGACAAAATCAAGGAAAAACTGACTCCTGCCTTTGAAGCGTACCGTCAGATGTACACTGACTACTACCAAACTTGCCGCCGACCAAACAGTCCGCCCATGCGCGACCCCAATCCGGTGGTCATCCTTTGGCCGGGGGTGGGCATGTATACGTTTGCCAAAGACAAGCAGACGGCACGCGTGGCAGCGGAGTTTTACACCAATGCCATCAATGTGATGCGTGGCGCGGAGGCTATTTCCGAATACACGTCACTGCCTCGGCAAGAAGCATTCGACATCGAATACTGGTTGTTGGAAGAAGCGAAATTGCAACGGATGCCAAAGCCCAAACCCCTGAGCGGGCGGGTGGCGCTGGTGACGGGTTCGGCCGGTGGTATTGGCAAGGCCATCGCCCGAAAATTTGCCGAAGAAGGTGCTTGCGTGGTATTGAACGACCTCAACCCAGAACGTTTGGAAGCAACAAAAGCTGAGTTTTTGAAAGATTTTGGCAAGGATACTGTGGCGTCTATTGTGTTGGATGTGACTGATTCCCAATCTGTTGCAGATGCCTTCGAAGCCGCGGCCCTCGCGTTTGGCGGGGTGGATATTGTAGTAAACAACGCGGGCATCAGCATTTCGCAACCCATTGCCGATCATAGTGCGGAAAACTGGGATAAACTGTACGATATCCTGGTAAAAGGCCAGTTTTTGGTCAGCCAGGCAGGGGTCAACCTGATGCGCAAACAAGGTTTTGGTGGCGATATTCTGAACATCGTTTCCAAAAACGCAGTCGTGGCGGGTCCCAACAATGCCGGGTATGGTTCAGCGAAAGCGGCGCAGGCACACCTCACCCGTTTGCTTGCCGCAGAATTGGGTCCCGATCATATCCGCGTGAATGCAGTGAACCCCGACGCGGTCATTACAGGTTCTAATATCTGGTCGGGCGGCTGGGCGGAAGCTCGTGCTAAAGCGTACGGAATCCAGGTGGAGGACCTGCCTGCCTATTACGCCAAACGTACCTTGTTGAACGAGATTATTTTGCCAGAAGACATCGCCAATGCCTGTTTTGCTTTTGTTGGAGGGCTTTTGAATAAGTCGACCGGCAATGCGCTGAATGTGGATGGAGGGGTGGCTATGGGGTTTTTGCGGTAGTACCCCGGAACGCTGTTCCGGGAACTGTTATTTAATACCCCGGAACAGCGTTCCGGGATACTTACACGTCAGGCAAATCTACCTGTCCCGGAACAGCGTTCCGGGATACTAAATCGGTCATAACCAAATCTTTATAATGAAAAAACGAACCCTTTTTCTTTGCCTGAGTTTGTGGGTATTCGCTTCACTGACGGCGCAAACCAATCGGCCTTTTGAGTCGGAAATCCGTGCTTACGAGCGACTGGATTCGCTGGAAAAACCGGCCAAGGGCCAGATACTGTTGTTCGGAAGCTCTACGATGCGACTTTGGGCGACTTATAAAACGGATTTGACAGGGCACAACGTGGTGAATCGGGGCTTTGGCGGTTCGGAAATCGAGGATGCTATTTACTATTTTGACCGAGTGGTTTTGCCCCTTGAACCGGCCTGGATATTGCTTTATTCAGGTGATAACGATTTGTGGAACAGCAAGAAATCGCCCCAGCAGGTTTTTGCGGATTACCAGATATTCATGAAATTGGTGAAACAAAAACTGCCAAAAACCAAGGTCGCCATTTACGCCCTTCGACCCAGTCTGGCGCGGGAAAGCAAAATGTCTGAGCAACGCGCGCTCAACGCACTTTTTAAAAAATACTGCAAAAAACATCCAAAAAAGGCTTATTTCATAGATGTGTATGATAGGCTCTTAACCCCTGAGGGTCGGCCAAATGGAGATTATTTAGCGGAGGATAAATTGCACCTGAATGCCAAAGGCTATGTATTTTGGACTGAGGTGACTCGGGATTTTTTGGAAAAGCAGGGATTGTAACGCGCCACCTAACCTTCCCGGAGCAGCGTTCCGGGGTACTTACACTTAACCTTCCCGGAACGGAGTTCTGGAGTACTACCATGCCACGCATCGCTTTCAAAATGCAACTTCATCCTGGTCAAACAGGGGAATACAAACGTCGCCACGACGCGCTTTGGCCAGAACTTGCCGATTTGCTCCGGGAAACGGGCATCCATGAGTACTCTATTTTTCTGGACGAGGAAACCCTTGCACTCTTCGGTGTGCTTGAGATAGACAATCCAGTGCTTTTGGATGATTTGCCCAAACACCCAGTCATGCAACGCTGGTGGGCCTATATGGCCGACATCATGGAAAGCAATCCCGATTGCTCGCCGGTAAGTGTGCCGCTGCGGGAGGTTTTTTATTTGAAATAATCCGTGTCTCATCCGTGTCATCCGTGTGCCCCGCTCGAGAAGGGAACACGGATGACGCGGATGAGACACGGATAAAATGGTTGGTGTTGTTATAGGTTATCAATAATTCAATGTAGGAATTTTGTGATTCATCCTTGTTCCCCGCTCGAGAAGGGCATACGGATGACACGGATGAGACACGGATAAAATGGTTGGTGTTGTTATAGGTTATCAATAATTCAATGTAGGAATTTTGTGATTCATCCTTGTTCCCCGCTCGAGAAGGGAACACGGATGACGCGGATGAGACACGGATAAAATGGTTGGTTCTTTGGTAGATTATCAATAACTTAGTGTAGGAAAATTGCCCCAATCCTCTACCAAATCAATTCACAAATCATTTCCAATCCCTTTGGATATGCTAAAAATCAAAAAAGCAAATGAAACATGAAGTAATCACTGAACAAATCATCAAAGTATTTTACCAGGTTTATAATGAACTTGGTCATGGGTTTCTCGAACGGGTTTACCAAAACGCTTTCTATCTCGCACTCAAGCAAAGCGGTCTTGATGTTGAGGCGCATCGAAAAATCAAGGTGTGGTTTAGGGGCGTTGAGGTTGGAGAATATTTCGCAGATTTAATTGTAAATAACCTTGTTATTATCGAACTGAAAGCGGCGGAAACACTTGTTGAAGAACACGATGCCCAATTGATAAACTACCTTCGAGGAACCGATATTGAAGTGGGTTTGCTGTTTAATTTTGGGAAAAAACCTGCTTTCAGGAGAAAAGTATATGATAATTCGCTTAAACCCAATCTGAAATAATCCGTGTCTCATCCGTGTCATCCGTGTGCCCTTCTCGAGCGGGGAACACGGATGACACGGATGAGACACGGATAAAATGGTTGGTGTTGTTATAGGTTATCAATAATTCAATGTAGGAATTTTGTGATTCATCCGTGTGCCCTTCTCGAGCGGGGAACACGGATGACGCGGATGAGACACGGATAAAAACACAAGCGTATGATTCTCCACAACGAAATCCAGGAATTCAACCATAAAAACCGTGCTGCCCACGAGTTTCATTTTCAGCACCTGGCCGAATTGTTGCGTCAAAAAGGCATTGATATTCAAAGCATTATTGATAAAATCAAGGCATTTCAAATCGCAATCCCCTCCTGGGCGCTGGGCACGGGCGGCACCCGTTTTGGTCGCTTTCCCGGCGGCGGTGAACCCCGAAGCCTGGAAGAGAAAATCGAGGACGTGGGCTTGTTGAACCAACTCAACCGCTCCTCTAATTCTATATCCTTGCACATTCCTTGGGATATTCCCCGCGACCCGGCGGCCTTGAAAGGTCTTTTACAAACGCATGGCCTGACGATTGATTCGGTCAATTCCAACACCTTTCAAGACCAGCCCGACCAGCCGCTTTCTTACAAATTTGGTTCCTTGTGCCATACTGAAGCTGCCGTGCGTCGGCAAGCCATTGATCACAATATTGCGTGCATCGAACACGGCAAAGCCCTGGATGCCAAGGTGCTGACGGTCTGGTTGGCCGATGGTTCCAATTTTCCCGGACAGCAACATTTCCGCCGGGCCTGGCAGCGAACGGCAGATTCGCTGGCGAGCATTTATCAGGCCATGCCCGATGATTGGACCATGTTGATTGAGTACAAGCCCTACGAACCACATTTTTACTCGATGGTGATTCCGGATTGGGGCACCTCTTTTTCGTTTTGCCAACACCTCGGCAAAAACGCGCAGGTGCTGGTCGATTTGGGCCATCATTTGCCCAATACCAACATCGAACAAATCGTGGCGCGGCTCCTGCATTTCGGTCGGCTCGGTGGGTTCCATTTCAATGGCTCGATGTACGGCGACGATGACCTAACCACCGGGAGCATCAAACCTTACCAGTTCTTTCTCATTTTCAATGAATTGGTGGATGCCATGAGCGACCCTACAGTAACAAACCCGCCCTTGGCCTGGATGATCGATGCGAGCCACAATACCAAAGACCCGCTCGAAGACCTCCTACAATCGGTTCAAAACATCCTGAGTACCTACGCCAAAGCCTTGCTGGTGGACCGTACGCTACTCGGCGCCTACCAAGAAAACAACGATTCGTTAGCCGCTGAAGAGCTTTTGCGTGATATTTTCGCCACCGATACCCGTGCGTTGGTGGCGGAGGCTGCACGCCAGTCGGGAGGGGCAATGGAACCCATTGCCGTGTACCGGGGTTTGAGTATTCGGGAGAAATTGATTGAAAAACGGGGCAGAAAGAGCGTAGCGACGGGATTGTAAACCAACA